>DAONAB010000069.1:0-11701 GCA_035400805.1 Nitrospira sp.
ACCGCATCAGTACCAGCCCGGCTTGTTTCCAGTTTTCTGCCATAAATCCTTCGACGCGCAGCGCGTGATGGCGCCTCTATACAATGCCGTGTTTGAGCAGGTCATGCAAGTGAATCACTCCCGCCAGGCGATTCGGCGGTTCGATGACCACGAGCGCCGTGATGGAGAAACGCTCCATCTGTGCCACGGCCGTCGTAGCCAATTCGTCCGGGCCGATTGTCTTCGGATGACGGCTGGCCAAGTCACGGGCCGTGACTCGGCTGAAGTCCCCGCCGCCTTGAATGAAGCGCCGTAAGTCGCCGTCGGTCACGATTCCGTAGAGCGCGCCCTTCGCATCGATCACCGTCGTCAAACCAAGCTTCTTCGAGGTCATCTCCAGGATGGTATCCGCCCCGGATACGCTGGCACGCACGCGCGGCAAATGGTCGCCATGTTGCATGAGGTCACGTACCTTAACGAGCAAGCGACGCCCCAGGCTACCGCCCGGATGAAACTGCGCGAAATCGTCGTGTTTGAAGCCGCGTTTTTGCAACAACGCCACGGCCAATGCGTCACCCATTGCGAGCGTGGCCGTTGTGCTGGCAGTCGGGGCCAAGCCCAGCGGGCAGGCTTCCTCATTGACGGACACATCCAGCGTGACATCGCTGTTTTTCGATAACGTGGAGGTCATCTTTCCCGTCATGCCGACGACCGGTACATTCATTCGTTTGACGAACGGGAGCAGTTGAAGGACTTCCTGCGTCTCGCCGCTGTTGGAAATGGCGATGAGCACATCCCGCCGCGCGAGCATGCCCAGGTCGCCGTGGACGCCTTCGGCCGGATGCAGAAAGAACGAGGGCGTTCCCGTACTGGCCAGTGTCGCGGCGATTTTTTGCCCGATGAGGCCGGATTTGCCCATACCGGAAATGACGACTTTTCCCTGGCACTCGTAGAGCAGCGTCACGGCTCGGGCGAATCGCTCGTCCAGACGGGCCTTGAGATCGAGCACTGCGCGCGCTTCGATATCGAGCACGCGAATACCCTCGCTCACGCTCGCATCGACGGTGACAGAACGCACGGCTGAAGTCTTGGTCTTGCGTGTTACCGGACCGGTTGTGGGGCGGCTGCGTCGCATATACGTAATACCCGTTCAAGGAGTGAGTGAAGCGCTTTGAGGGGCACCATGTTCGGTCCATCGGATAAAGCGGAATCGGGATCCGGGTGCACTTCCATGAAGAACCCGTCGCAGCCGGCTCCTGCCGCCGCGCAGGCCAAGGGTTCGACGAATTCACGCTGGCCGCTGGATTTGGTGCCACCCCCGCCTGGCAGTTGCACGCTATGGGTGGCATCAAAAACCACCGGATAGCCGAAGCGGCGCATGATGGGGAATGAACGCATGTCGACGACCAGATTATTGTAGCCGAAGGATGAGCCCCGCTCCGTCAGGACAATCCGGCGGTTACCGGCGTCTTCCACTTTCTTGACGGCATTGCCCATTTCCGGCGGCGACAGGAACTGTCCCTTCTTGATGTTCACAACTTTGCCGGTCTTGGCAGCGGCGATCAACAGATCGGTCTGGCGGCAGAGAAAAGCAGGAATTTGCAGAATGTCCACGACACGGCCCGCTTCCGTGGCCTGCTCTTCCGAATGAACGTCGGTGAGAATCGGGACGCCGATCTGCTCCTTGACCTTGGCCAGGACGGCCAGTCCCTTTTCTAGGCCAGGCCCGCGAAAAGACGAAATGGAGGTACGATTGGCTTTATCGAAGGACGACTTAAACACGAAGGGCATGCCGAGTGACTTGGTGATTTCCGCAATGCGCCCCGCCGTGTCCATGACGAGCTGCTCGCTTTCAATCACACAAGGCCCGGCGATCAAAAAGGGCTTCTGCCCCGCCCCGACGGTAAAGTTCCCAATTTGAACGGTATGGCTCATAAATTATCCGACTCTTACAGGAGATGCTCAAACCGGTCTTCCAGCAAGGCCGCAGACGAGACAGAACCGCAGGCGTAGCGGAGCTACGTCGAGGATTGTGTCGAGTCGAGAACGCCGTTGAAAGGCAGTTTCAGCATCCCTGTTCAGTGGCCGCACTTGCGCCGCAACGCCGCCCCCACAAACCCGCTAAACAAGGGATGCGGATGATGCGGCCGTGATTTGTATTCCGGATGGAACTGCGTGGCCAGGAACCAGGGATGGTTTTGCAGTTCGACGATTTCAACCAGGCGGCCGTCCGGTGACAAGCCGCTCAAAATCAGTCCCTTGGCCGTCAATTGCTCGCGATAGGCATTATTGAATTCATATCGATGGCGATGCCGTTCGCGCACCTCACTGACCCCGTACATCTTCTGCGCCAGCGTGCCCTCGCCCAGCTTGCAGGCATAGGCGCCGAGGCGCATCGTGCCGCCTTTATCGTTGACGGATTGCTGGTCGGACATGAGATGAATGACGGGGTGCGGCGATTGCGCATCGAACTCCGCGCTGTTCGCACCGGTAAGTCCTGCGACGTTGCGCGCAAATTCGATCGTGGCGCATTGCATGCCCAGACAGAGGCCAAGGAAAGGAATCTTGTGTTCCCGCGCGTACTGGATGGTGACAATCTTGCCTTCGATCCCGCGTGAGCCGAAGCCGCCGGGAATGAGAATGCCATCGGCCTCCCGCAGGATTCGCTCCGTCCCCTGCCGTTCCACGTCTTCGGATTCGATCCAGGTGACATTAACGCGGGTTTCGTGGTCGATCCCGCCGTGCACCAGGGCCTCTGCCAGGCTCTTATAACATTCCTTCAGCCCGGCATATTTCCCCACGAGGGCGATCGACACTTCGTGTTTGGGATGCTTGATCTTCTGGACCATCGCGTCCCATTCGCGCAGATTGGGCGGGCCGGTTTCCAGCTTCAATTGCCGGACGATCAGTTCGTCCAACCCTTCCTTGCGGAACACGATCGGCACTTCGTAGATCGTCTCGACATCCTTAGCGGTGATGACCGCATCCTTTTCCACGTTGCAGAACATGGCGATCTTGGCCTTGAGTTCCGGAGGAAGGTAGCGATCTGTGCGGCACAGCAGAATGTTGGGCTGAATACCGATTTCGCGCAGCTTGTTGACGGAATGCTGCGTCGGTTTGGTTTTCAACTCGCCTGCGGCGCCGATATAGGGCACGAGAGTCAGGTGCACATAGAGCACGTTGTCGCGCCCCACGTCATAGGGAATTTGCCGGATGGCTTCCAGGAACGGCAGGCTTTCGATGTCGCCGACTGTGCCGCCGATCTCCACGATCGTGACATCCATGCCTTCCGAGGTCCGCATGATACATTGCTTGATCTCGTCGGTCACATGCGGCACCACCTGCACGGTACCGCCCAGGTAATCGCCACGCCGCTCTTTCGTGATGACCGAGTGATAAATACGGCCGGTCGTGTAGTTGTTCTCGCGCGTCAGCGTAAGCGAGGTGTAGCGTTCGTAATGCCCCAGGTCGAGATCGGTCTCGGCCCCGTCTTCCGTGACGTAGACCTCGCCGTGTTGATAGGGATTCATGGTGCCGGGGTCGACGTTGATGTACGGGTCGAGTTTCAGAAAGGTGATTTTCAAGCCGCGGCTTTCGAGCAGATTCCCGATGGACGCGGAAGCCAGTCCCTTTCCGAGCGACGATACGACACCCCCGGTCACAAAGATCAGCTTGCTCATCGTGGCACCTTCTTGTGAATGCGGCCAATAGTCATAGTTGACGGCTCCCCGTTCCGTTCATATGCGCCTGAAGTTGGGCCAACGCCACCGGCACATCCTCGGGACTATCGATGCGTAAGGACTTCTGGGAAGTTTCCCACACGCGAATCCGGATCCCGTTCTCCAGGGCGCGCAACTGTTCGAGTTTTTCCGCCTCTTCCAAGGTCCCGGTCGGTAATGCTGTCAGGCTCGCGAGGGTCTCGCGTGTGTAGATATACAGACCCAAATGAATGAAATGTAATCCCGGGACGGCCGACCGTTTTGGATCGTCGCGAACCAGTGGAATCGGTGCCCGTGAAAAGTAGAGGGCGTAACCCTCCCGGTCAGTCGTGACTTTGACCACGCCGGGATTCTGCAAGTCCTGGTCGGAGTCGATCCGCCGTTTGAGGGTCCCCATCGGCGCGTCGCTGGCCAGGAATGGCTCGACGAGATCCGTAATCAGGTCGGGATGCAGCAGAATCTCATCGCCCTGCAGATCGATGTAACAGTCGCCGCCGCGGGCCTTGGCGACGGCGGCCACACGGTCGGTGCCGGTACGATAGGGCTCCGTCATCATGAGCACCTGGCCCCCGAATCGCTCGACCGCTTGTTTGATACGGTCGTCATCCGTTGCCACCAGCACGTCGTCCACTGCGCGACAGGCCTTCGCCTGCTCGTACACATGCTGGATCATCGGCTTGCCGAGCAGGTCGATCAGCGGTTTCCCGGGAAACCGTGAAGATCCGTACCGGGCTGGAATCACCACCGTGACCGAGCGTGTCACCTCAGCTCTGTCCCAAGGCATCCGCCAATTGGGCGGCGGTGACCGTGGCGGTCCCGACCATGCCGACCACGACGCCGGCGGCTTGATTGGCGAGTATCGCGGCCTCGCGCATACTCGCGCCGGTCGAGAGCGCTAAGGCCAGGGTTCCGACCACCGTGTCGCCGGCGCCGGTGACGTCATACACCTGTCTGGCGCGTGTGGGGATATGCCAATGGTCGCCGTGGCCCTGGTAGACGCTCATCCCGCGCTCGCCTCTGGTCACCAGAACGGTCTGGCATCCCAACCGCTGGCGAAGGACCATCCCGGCTTTATTGATCGTCTTGTCATCTTCGCCTTGCACGCCGGCCGCTTGAGTGGCCTCGAGATGGTTGGGGGTGACAACCGTCACGCCCTTGTAATAGCTGAAATGCTCCACCTTGGGATCGACGACAATGGGGATCTTGCGCTGTCCCGCCAAACGAGTCAACTCTGTCATCAGTGAGGCCGTGACGACGCCTTTGGCATAGTCGGAGACCACCAGGCAGGAGAGTTCCTTCAGACGAGATTCGACGTACCGAAGGATACGGCGCTGCAGGAGTCCCGAGAGTTCGGTGCGGCGCTCCACGTCATATCGAACGATTTGCTGGTTGTGGGCGACGACGCGTGACTTCCTCGTTGTCGGCCGGCTTTGATCGATAACGACTCCGCCTCGTCCCTGCCTGCGCCCGCCTAATTCTTTCAGGAGGAGCCGTCCGCTTTCGTCCGCGCCGATGACGCCGCAAATGTCTGCCTGGCCGCCGAGTGCGAGGATGTTGTTGAAGACGTTTGCCGCGCCGCCAAGCTTGAGGGATTCCGATTCGACGTGGACGACCGGCACGGGAGCCTCCGGTGAAATCCGGCTGACCCGGCCCCAGACGTAATGATCCAGGATCAAATCGCCGATGACCAGCACGCTGGCCCTGGAGAATCGCTGGATATAGGCGCCGAGTGCGGTGTGGTCCGACGCCGCTTCCTCGCCCGCGTGCCCGTTCGATGATCCGGCATGACCGGACCGCCCTACTGGATGGCTTTTCCTAACCTTTCCCATCGTACCCATTCCGTCCACGATCCTTGGCCGCTCCACGACCAGTAAATGCGAAATGCTTTGCCGCGCACTTTTTCCGTGCGCACATATCCCCAGAACCGACTGTCGAGACTGTGATCCCGGTTGTCTCCCATCACGAAGTACGCATCCTCCGGCACCGTGACCGGGCCGAAATTGTCGCGCGGGCTGATGTGTCCGTCATGGATGGGCGGATCGGTGTGTTGCGTGAAGGCATGGTCGTCAAACGGCGTTCCGTTGATATGAACCACCTTGTTGCGCACCTGAATGGTGTCGCCTGGCAGTCCGATCACCCGCTTGATGAAGTCTTTGTCTTCATCCTCTGGGAATCGAAAGACGATGATGTCGCCGCGTTGAATCGATCCGAAGGGAATGACCGTGTGCGAGGAATAGCAGGTCACCGGTGGAAAGCCCGGCTGAAACTTACAGTCCTTGGGCCACTGGAGGCCGTAGGATAATTTGCTGACCAGAATATGATCCCCGACCAGGAGGGTGGGAATCATCGAACCCGATGGAATCTTGAACGCTTGCACGACGAAGACACGGATGGCGAACGCGAGCAACATCGCGATGATGATGGCTTCCGCATATTCGCGCAGGATCGACTTGTGGGCCGGATGGTCGGTCACGACCAAGCGTGGCTCATTGGTCGCCGGTTCGGAAGGCGTGGGTGGCGTCGCCGGTGTATGCGTAGCGGGGATTTCTTCCGGTCGGGCATTGGGGTCGACGCTCATTCCTCGCCCACCTTGAGAATGGCCAGAAACGCTTCCTGCGGCACTTCGACGCGTCCCACCGCTTTCATGCGCTTCTTGCCTTCCTTCTGCTTGTCCCACAATTTACGTTTGCGGGAAATGTCGCCGCCGTAACATTTCGCCGTGACGTTTTTCTTGATCGCGCCGATGGTTTCACGGGCGATGATTTTGTTGCCGATGGCCGCTTGAATGGCGATTTCGAACATCTGCTTGGGAATGAGCTCTTTCATTTTCTCAGCGACCTGGCGCCCGCGCTGATAGGCCCGTTCCTTGTGCGTGATGAACGAGAGCGCATCGACCGGCTCGCCGTTGAGCAGAATGTCCAATCGCACCAGGTCCGACTCGCGGTAGCCCAGCAGTTCGTAATCGAGCGACGCATACCCCTGGGTCTTGGATTTGAGCTTGTCGTAAAAATCGAGAATGACTTCATTGAGCGGCAATTCGTAGGCGATCACCACGCGAGTGGGATCCAGATAGTGGATGCTCCGTTGAATGCCGCGACGTTCCTGGCACAATTGCAACAACGTCCCGAGGTAACGCTCCGGCGCAATCAGCGTGGCCAGAATGAACGGCTCTTCAAAGGACGCAATCGAACTGGGTTCGGGCAATTCCGCGGGGTTGTTCAGTTCCAGCACATCCCCTTTGGTGGTGAGGATCCGGTAAATGACGGTCGGCGCAGTCGTGATCAGGGTCAGGCCGTATTCCCGCTCCAGTCGCTCCTGAATGATTTCCATGTGGAGCAGGCCGAGGAATCCGCATCGGAATCCGAACCCGAGCGCCAAGGAGGTCTCCGGCTCGTAAATGAAGGACGAGTCGTTTAGCCTCAACTTCAAGAGCGCATCGCGCAAATCTTCGTAGCGAGCGGTGTCCGTTGAATAGAGTCCGCAAAAGACCAGCGGTTTGACTTCCTTGTAGCCGGGAAACGGCTGGTCCGTCGGACGCGCGGCATCGGTCAAGGTGTCACCGATCTTCACGTCGGCTACTTCCTTCATATTGGCGCAAAGATACCCGACCTCTCCCGTCAGGAGTTGCGTGCCCTTGGTTCGTTTCGGGGTGAACTGCCCGACTTCCGTCACTTCGAACAACCGGTCATTCGACATGACCTTGATTTTCATCCCCGGGCGCACGGACCCGTCGATGATGCGGGTCAGCACGATCACGCCCTGGTAATTGTCGAACCAGGAATCGAAAATCAGCGCTTTGAGCGGGCGAGTCGGGTCACCGGACGGGGGCGGAATGCGTTTGACGATCGCTTCCAGCACCTCCGGCACGCCGAGCCCTTCCTTCGCACTCACGAGCATGGCATCGGTGGCATCCAAGGTCAGCACGTCGGAAATCTGTTGCTTGGTGCCTTCGACGTCGGCGCTGGCGAGGTCGATCTTATTGATGACCGGAATGATGGTGTGGTGGTTGCCCATGGCCAGGTTGACGTTGGCGATGGTCTGGGCCTGGACGCCTTGTGTTGCGTCGACAAGCAGGAGCGATCCCTCGCAGGCCGCGAGACTGCGTGATACTTCGTACGTGAAGTCGACGTGACCGGGCGTATCGATCAAATGCAGTAAATAGGTCTTCCCGTCCTGAGCCTTGTAGCGGATGGCCACTGCGTGAGCTTTGATCGTGATGCCGCGCTCACGCTCCAAGTCCATCGCATCAAGGATCTGCTCTTTCGCTTCCCGGGCAGTGACTGCGCCAGTTGCGTCGAGGAGCCGGTCGGCGAGGGTCGATTTACCGTGATCGATATGGGCGATGATCGAGAAATTTCGGATGAGACTTTGCAAATCCTGGCTCATGTTCCCCAAAATCGGTTCATTATAGTGACCGCTTCCCACGTTGTCAAAGAAATCGCCCGCCGGTATAATCCGCGCGCGGCGCGGCGTTTCATGCATCGACGCGTCCCCTGCCGCGCACTCACAGCATCACATTGTGCATCCAATGACACGTCCATCCACACATCATTCACTCGCGGCCTGGGATCACGTCTACCTGTGGCATCCGTTTACGCAGATGCAGGAGTGGGAGCAGGAGACGCCCCTCATCATCGAACAGGGCAAAGGGTCGTATCTCATCGATACGGAAGGACGGAAATATCTCGACGGCACCGCTTCCGTATGGGTGAATCTTCACGGGCACCGGCATCCCCGCTTGGATCGAGCGCTCAACCTGCAGCTCAGGAAGATCGCACATTCGACGTTTCTCGGCCTGTCCAACCCTCCGGCGATCCGGCTGGCGCGCGAACTCATTCGCCTTGCTCCGAAAGGCCTGCGGAGGGTGTTCTATTCCGACAATGGCTCGACGGCGGTCGAAGTGGCGCTGAAGATGGCCGTGCAATACTGGCAGCAAATCCAGCCCGCGGCGGGCCCTAAACAGTCCTTTGCGCATTTGAAAATGGCGTACCACGGCGACACGGTCGGAGCTGTCAGTGTGGGCAACATTGACCTGTTTCATGCGCGGTTCAAGCCCCTGCTCTTTCCCACGCATCAGGTCGAGCCGCCCTACTGCTATCGCTGTCCGCTGGGCCGGACCTACCCGGCGTGCGACATGGCCTGCATCGACCCGCTCGAACGGTTATTGAAAACCCGGCACCGGGAACTTGCCGGGGTGATCCTTGAACCACTGGTGCAGGCCGCAGCCGGAATGATGGTGGCCCCGCCGGGCTATCTGGCACGGGTCCGTGAGCTCTGTACGAAGTACAATGTGCTCCTGATCGTCGATGAAGTGGCGACCGGTTTCGGACGGACCGGCAAAATGTTCGCCTGCCAGCATGAGGGAGTGACGCCCGATCTCATGGCGATTAGCAAAGGGTTGACCGGCGGGTATATGCCGCTGGCCGCGACCCTGACGACGGAAGCCGTCTATCGTGCCTTCCTGGGACGCTATGACGAGTGGAAGACGTTTTTTCACGGGCACAGTTATACGGGCAATCCACTGGGTTGCGCCGTCGCCTTGGCCAATCTCGAGATTTTCCGACGCGAACAGACCCTCGCGCAGGTGCGGAAGAAATCGCGCCTGCTCAGCCGCCTTCTCCGTCCCTTAGCCGAGTTGCCGCATGTGGGTGATATTCGTCAGTGCGGGTTCATGGTCGGCATCGAGTTAGTGCAGGATCGTCCCACCAAAACGCCTTATCCACTCGAACGTCGCATCGGGCATCGTGTGGCGCAGGCCTGCCGGCTCCGTGGCCTGCTCCTGCGACCGCTCGGCAATGTGATGGCGCTGGTCCCTCCCCTCTCCATCTCGGATCGTGAACTCACTGCGATGATCGCAATTTTGCACAGTGCGATTCGTGAGACGACGGAAGAATCGACCCGCTCGCGCTAAAATCGCCCGTCTTTCCTGCTGATTTCTGCTGACGTGCGACGACTGTTCGGTGTTCAGGGCGGAACAGTCTCACGACAGGTTTTGTGCACTGCCGCCGCGGCCGGGAATGCGGAAATCGAGTGCTACACTTGATTTCATGCTGTTCGACGTGTTGCTCCCGACGAGCGCGGTGTTATGACGACGGGCCGGATCATCCGGGTCCTGTGTCTGCTTCTTCTCCTGCCTTCATCGGTTCGGGCCGAAGACCAGCAACAGTCAGAACTCCTGCTCCAGCGCATTCAGTTCAGCGACACCGCCCGGGTATCGGGCAGCTCCGCGATTCCATTTTCGATTGCCTCTCCGGTCCTTCATACATCGTTTCAGGCGACGTCGTTTGCGCCGCCGGCCACCTCGACCAGATTGAAAGATCTGGTGCCTGATTCAGAGCGTCCGCAAACCAAGGGTGTCGGCGCGAATTCCACGTGGCTCAAGGGACAATTAACCGCCGAAGGCGAAGTGGCAAATAATGCAACCAATGATGCCGGCCTCGCGTCACGCATCGATCAACGCGACGACGGCGCCAAGCGCATGGTGCGTATGGCCCTGACCGGTACGAATGGCCCGGTGCGATACGGCATCAATTATCGATCGGCCGGTAAAGCCTTTTTTAACTCGCCGGATCAGACGGTCAGAGAAATGTGGGCGGAATGGGGGCTGGGAATTGCGAAGCTGCGCAGCTCATCCGGCCAGACCTGGAACAATGTGGATCTGGAGCCCAATCGGGCCCGCATCCAACAGGACGTCAGCCGTATCGGTATCGCGTTGGCGAAGCCGGCCTGGCCTGAGCTGAGCCTGACCTATGCGCGAAGCGCCCTGACGAGTAGCTACATTCCTGCGGGAATGACCGCGCAGCGCAGCCAGAGTAACAGCATGGAAGCAGCCATGGCGTATACGGGCCTCACCTGGAATGCCAGGCTCTCCTCGAGCTACATCCTGACGAACGACGAGATGCGAGGGGGCGCGCAATCCACGACCTTTGCTCAGACGCTGGTCGCGGCCTACCGTCCCCTCAACACCCTGACGCTCGCGCCGACACTCAGTTACCGTTCTGAAACGCAGCGCTGGTCTGGCGCGAAGATCCAGACGCCGATGGCATCCGTGTCGCTGCTGTATAAACAAAGCCAGCGGTTGCTGGTGAGCGCCATGGGCGGCTACACCAGCACGAAGTCGAGTGATGGCTTGATTGAAACGGAGAGTATCGTGGGCCGGGGTATGTTTGCGTTTCACCTCAACCCGATTTATGGGCACCCCACCACCCTATCACTGGAGGCGTCCTATACCAATACGACGAATCGGACAGTGGCGGGAGTCGATACTGAGGATTTGTCGGGGTTGGTGCGGATTCTCGTCGCGGCGTTATAGCCGCCGTTGACGTTGGTCGTCAGCCGGTCTAGGCCCCGCCGGCGGAGGTGTCGCCGGCGGCCAGGTGGTTCATGGACGAGGGGCTGAGGACGATGCATTCTCCAGTCGTGACGCCTTCGCGAATCGTCACCTGATTCTCCGTCACGCTGTCGATGGTCACGGCACGTTCCTCATACCGGCCTGGCGCGAGTTCCACCACAATCCATTGTCTGCCGGATCGTTCCAGCAAGGCCTGCTTGGGAATCACAATCTTCGGGCGCATCGTGTGGCCGGCGATCGTCAGCCGGGCAAACATTTCCGGCTTCAACCGGCGGTCCTGATTTGACACCGTGGCGCGAATTTTGATCGTTCTGGTAGCCGGATCGACGACATCACCGATGACGGCAATCTTGGCGGGAAACTCGATAGCGGGATAGGCTTCCACCGTCATGGCCGCCAGCGCACCGACTTGGATTCCAGAGAGGTCATGCTCGTATACATCCGCCACCACCTGGAGTCGATCGAGATTGGCCACGGTGAATAGCGGCTGATCCGAGGCCGTGCCGACGATTTGTCCCGGCGTCACATTGCGTTCCACGACGGTCCCCGTCAACGGGCTGCGGAGTTCGAAGCGCGAGGTAATCTGCTGTTGCGCGAGGGGTTTGCTGAGTTCGGCGGCCGGTACGCGGAGAGAGAGGAGTCGCTCCTTCGC
>DAONAB010000070.1:0-11693 GCA_035400805.1 Nitrospira sp.
GCAGGTGACGACCAACGGCGCCTCCAATTTCTCTCCCTTTTTCCATCCGGATGGACATCGCGTCATCTTTTCGTCGAATGTGGAGACGCGTAATGAGGGCGGCCGGCCCGAGTTTCATTTGTATCTCACCAATGAGGACGGCTCCGGCTTGGAGCGATTGACGGTGGGTGGGAAGTTCAACAGCTTTCCCATGTTCTCCCCGGATGGAAAGCACCTCGTCTGGGTCTCCGACCGGAACGCGAAAGAGCCGGGAGAATTCAACGTGTTTCTTGCCGACTGGGTTCCATGAACGAATCAGGTGACGGGCAGGCTGCGCCGGCACCGACGCAGCCTGCGCCTCCACCGGATAGCCCGCCGGTCCCGGCGGTGATCCTCTCCGCGCTGGTGGTGCTCGGGTCGTTCGCCGCGCTCTTCCACATCGATATTCCCGTCCTGCGATTACTCCGCTCGCACAATTTGTCGTCGCTCCAGTCGTTGGGCGATCTTGGCGAAAAGCTGGGCAACGGGGGGACGCTGATCACCATTAGCGTGCTGCTCCTGGGAGCCGGGTATCTGCTCAAGCGACAGGCCTGGATCCGGACGGCGGTGGATAGTCTGCTTGCCCACGGCGTGATAGCGCTGGTGGTAAACAGCCTCAAACATATCATCGGCCGTCCCAGGCCACGCCTCACCCATTCTGGTGGATGGCATTGGTGGCCCTCCCTGCAGTCGGGATTAGATTCATTTCCCTCAGGCCATACCTCTGCGACCGTCGCCGTGGCGACCGTATTGGCGCGAGCCTTGCCCAGGCTTTCATGGGTGCCGTTTGCCTTGGCCGGATGGGTCGGAGCCAGCCGGATCTGGAGAGGGTCTCACTTCCCTGGCGATGTCGTCGGCGGGATGGTGTTGGGCTTTATGATCGGATCAGTCTTTAACGGGCCGTTGAGATGGTGGGGAAGATCCTCCGCTCATGCGCTCGTCCGCATCGCCCCCGTCGTGTTGTTGCTGACCGGTTGGTTCTGGGTGCTGACGCATCGCGTTCTCGATCCGGTGACAGATCACGTGCTGGTGGCGTCCGGGGTGTTGCTGGTGCTTGCAGGGTGCCTGCTGCAGCTGATGCCGCAATGGCGGCCGGCAACGGACGGTACCCTCGCGGCGATCGTCACGTCAAAGAGCTTGTTGCTGTCAGGGGTAGGGGTGGCGACCGGAGCCCCGATTGTCATCGCGTTGACCGGTCTGCTCTGTCTGGCACGATGGAATGTTGCGGCACACCGCCTCGATGCGGTTGCTCAGCCGTCCTGGCGCAGGGATGGATTGTCTGCGGCGGCAAGTCTCGTGGGGGTGATTGCCGTCCAGTTCCTGAAAGGCCTGGTGCCGTTGCAGTGATAGACGATCAATGGCCGGGAATGCGAATCGGAGGTTTCTCGGCCTCCTCGGGGACATGAATCATCGATTGATTGGCCAGCAGAATGTAGCCGTACCGTTCGAGCATGACCGGGTATTCCATGGTTTCAAACGGCAGTCGATTCCGCATGGCCGCCGGCAGGAGAATCAGCGTACGACCCGGCTGGGTCAAATAGGGCTTAATGTTGGCTTCCTCACCCTTCGGCACGACGATGGCTTTTCGTTTGGCATAGAACACCAGCGAAGGGCGCGGCTGTCCATAGAGAATCAGCCGGTCGTTCGGGCCGAGATTCAACCCTGCGACATCGGCCAACCGCTGCGGCGGATCGATGACAAAGTGGTGGACCAGCGGAAACGTCAGTTGTGTGACGGCCAAGACCACAAGGGCCAATGATCCTCCCGCGGCCCAGAAGGCCGCCGGACGCCGTGTCTCGCTGAGTCCGAAATACGCCACCAGACCCATTCCCACCAAAAAGATCGAAGCGACGGTATAGGGCCCCGGTCCGAGTGTCACCTGTCCGGCAAGAGGAAACTCATCCACGAGCTTGACGGCGAATTTGGCATACAGGGGCGGGAGTGCCGCAAACGCCAGCGCCAGGATGTAGCCGACCGCTGTCATCATGTGGATGGCGCCGCGCAGGTGCGGCGCAGCCTGGTCGGTTACACAGCGATTCCAGAACGACGCCGTCAAGATTGCCGCGGCGGGAAACAAGGGGCCGATGTAGTGGGGCAGACGCGTTGAGGAGAGGCTGAAAAAGACGAGCCCCCCCAGCACCCAGACGGCGGCAAACCACTCGAGGGCCTGTGGGGACGATGCAGAATCTGCACTCGGACCGGGTGTGAATGCTCCAGCCTGTTTGGCTTCACGCCAGCTTCGATAGGCCTGATACCAGGCAAAGGGCAAGAGGCCGCTCCAAGGAAAAAACCCCAGGAGGAACACCGGCAGATAGAACAACAGTGTGCCGCCGTGTCCTTCCATGGTTCCAAAGAAACGACCGATCGTATCTCCCTGCGCGGAGGTCGTATACCGTTCCCCATGCAGGTTCCACATCATGAGATACCAGGGGAGGGCTAGGGCGACAAAGAGCACAAGGCCGGGGAGGAGACGTCCCTCACGACGGAAGAGCGTCCAGGAGCCAGTCAGCCAGAGATACAGTCCCACCGCCAACAGCGGAATCAGAAAACCGATCGGGCCTTTCGTCAGCGTGGCCAGCGCCATGCCGATGTAGAAGAACCAGATGCAGTGGCGTTCACGTCCCTCGCCGTAGAGGCCGAGCCAGAATCCATAGAGCGAGAGCGTGGTAAAGAAGATCAACACGCTGTCGGTGAGTGCCATGCGACTGAGCCCGATGATCTCCAGATTCAGCAACAACATGGCCGCGCCGAACAGGCCGGTGACCGCGCCTCGACAACGGGTCAGAAACAGATATTGGAGGAGGATCAGGCCCACACCGAATAGGGCGGAGGGAAATCGCGCGGCGAATTCGTTGACGCCGAAGGCGTGGTACGACAGGGTCATCAGCCAGTACACGAAAACCGGCTTGGCAAAGCGCGGCTCGTAGTTGAACGTGGGGCTGATGTAATTGCCCGTTTCAAACATCTCCCGGCCGGCTTCGGCGTTGCGCCCTTCATCCCGATCGGTCAAACCGAGGGACCCCAGCCCGACAAAAAACAGCACGGCGGCCAACGCCAGCAAGACGACGAGCGTCACTGGCTGAATCGACCGGTCGATCGGCGCCGGCGTCTGCAAGGACGGGACTTCTCCGTTCATATGCGGTTCCATTAGGATTTGATCGCCGGGGAGGTCGTGCCGGAGTCGGCCGCGTTCGGGCGGTGAATGAGCATGAGGTTGCGCAAATACACGATGCTGCCGATGCTTTGTCCGGCAATGAAGACGGGGTCCTGCCGATAGATGGCATACGCGAGGGTGATCAACCCGCCGATCATACTCATATACCAAAATGCCGTCGGTACGCGGCTTTCGGCATGGCGTTCGGAGGCGATCCACTGGACGACCCAGCGCATAAAGAAGATCCCCTGCCCGAGGAATCCGATAATCAGCCAAATAGTCTCGAGTTTCATAGCGGTACGGAGGTCGAGGTCGAACGAGGAGAGGACATCGGGGCGATACGGTAGTGATACCGCAGGCAGCGGTGCTGCATCCAGCGCACGGCCACCAGATCGTACAGCCCCTTGAACAGACGATTGCCCACGCCGTATTTCGAGGTGCCGCGCGTACGCGGATAATGGCGCACCGGCACCTCCGTGACGGTGAATCCGTGCATCAGGGCCAGGGCGGGAAAAAACCGGTGCATCCCCTCAAACAGCTGCATTTTTTCCACCACTGTCCGGCGAAACAGCTTGAGGGAACAGCCGGTGTCGTGAACGCGATCGCCCGTGACGGCGCTGCGGACGCTGTTGGCAATACGGGAGGAAATCTTGCGCGTCAGATTGTCGTGACGGTCTTTGCGCCAGCCACAGACGAGATCGAAGGTCTTGATGAGCGGCAGCAGCGTGGCGATATCCGCCGGGTCGTTCTGCAGGTCGCCGTCGATGGTCATGACCAGGTCTCCCGCCGACTGCTTAAAGCCCGCATCGAAGGCCGCCGATTGTCCGTAGTTCCGATCGAAGTGAAAGACCTTGACCGTGGGGTATCGGGCGGCCAGGTCATCCAGCACGACTGAGCTGCCGTCCGAACTGCCATCGTCGATGAAGATCAGCTCAAACGGGGCCGATCGCGACTCTTCACGGCCGTCCAAGACCTTCACCAATTGCTCTGTCAGGGGGACCAGATTGTCGCGTTCATCCTTGATCGGGATGACAACGGAAGCCCATGGGCGGGTGGCCAGAGTCATGGAGCGGGATCAGTTCCTTCACACAGTCGTTGATCAGTGTGCACGGGGCACATTCTACAAAACGCATGGAGGGGTGGTCAAACGATTCTGTCTCGCTCGGCGGCGTGGCCGGTCCTGTGAATCAGGACGTGCTAATCGATAGACACGTGCCGATCGACATGAGTCGAGAAGGTCGGATCGTTCGAGACGAAGATCACCGACCAGGGCTCATCTTTCGCGCAGAGCCGGCGCAGCAGGAGTTCCCTTGTGGCGGGCAGCATATTGTGGAGGGTGCCGTCGAAAATTAAGAGTTGCGGGCGGGTCACAATTGCGCGGGCGACAAGCAGCCGGAGGATCTGACTCATCGAGAGGTGTGTCTCTCCACTGGAGACAAGGGTATTGAGGCCCTGCGGCATCGCGTCAATGTCGTGGTCCAGCTCCACAAAACGCAGCGCCCATTGAAGGTCCTGGTACTCGATCGCGGGGCGGCCCAGCGTGATGTTGTCTTCCAGCGTCCCGTCGAGCAGCGTGGGATGCGAATCGAGGATGAGGCCACGCACCCGGCTGATGGAGTCACGCCTTACTTCAGCGAGATTCATGTCGTTGTACCGGACAAATCCGGCTGAGGGTGGGTGAAGACCGGCCAGGACTTTAGCCAGGGCGGTCTTGGCCCTGTTGGTCCCGCACACGATGGCGACTTTCTCTCCCGGGGCCACCTCCAGGCACACGTTCTGGAAAATCGGCAGGCCATCCTGCCCGGTGTAGGAAAGGTTCCGGCAGGTCAGATGAAGCCCCGATTCGCCGAACTGTGTCGCCGGGACGTCTTCCTTCGCGCCGTCGTCTTCGGTCGGCAGGGAGAACACAGCAGCCATCTCGCGGCAGGACACGAAGGTAAAAAACATGGCGACCATGCGCCGAGCCAAGGTGTCCATATTCAGCAGTAGGTTGCCGACCAGCACCTCGGCGGCAGCAAATTGCCCGACCGTCAGTTGGCCATCGACGACCAAGAGCCCCGCCGTGATCAGCAGTCCGCTATGGCCGGCCACTTGCCACAGGGCCGCGGCTTTGTACTGTCGTCCGGTGAGCGTATCGGAGCGGCGTTGGCGAATTCGGGCGTAGATGCGAGTCAGCGTATCGGTGCGTTCCAGGAGGTACGGGCTCTCCCCGGCCGCTCGCAGGTGAGGAAGATTGTGCGCGATATTCTGAATCCAGCCGAATATCTCATAATGCAGACGAGACATTTCCAGCGTGATAAAGAATCCACCCCGCCCGAAGAGGGTCAGCAATCCCACGAAGCCGAGAATCAGCACCAGAATGTAGAGCACGAAGTAGGGATGAAACAGGATCAGCATGGTCATTCCGATGGTGCCGACCACAGCCACATTAAAGAGATCCGCGACCATCGCGACCAGGGCGCGCGTCAGCAAATCGGCCTCCATGAAGCGGTGGGCCTGCGGCGTGGCAAACGTATCGTCACGAAGCTGAGGGAGAAGGCGGGTGAAGGCGATGGCCACGCGCGTGTAGATCCGCTGTTGCAGCGTTTCCACGGCGCGTGCTTGCAGCACACGAAAGGCCGCGACGCCGGTCAATGAACTGGCGACGAACAACGCCAGTGTAAAGATCATGCGAGGTTCCATCGAAAAGGAGAACGTGCTGACGAGTTCCTGGACAGCAATAGGTACACAGAGCAGGAAGAATCCAATGGCTACCGCATACGTCGCGATAATGCCCAGGATCGATCGCTCCAGTTTCAGCAACATGCCGAGGTGGGCGAAAATATCGCGGAGGACTTCGGTCAGCTGATATTGGGGATAGATCGGTGTTGTCGTGGGGGGCTGAGTCACAGGAGCTCCTACCGCGTGGGCGCTGGTAGGAGTTATCAGCCGATGCGAGGATCGCACTCGGCGGTTCTCGGTGAACTCCATCACCTGAGGATGCGTCAAACTTGGCGAAGTCTAGACTGAGAGCCGGTCCCTCGTCAACTGAAAGCCCCTCTGGGTACTCGACGAGCCGGGGGATCGTCAGAATGCCGGTGGCGCACTGGCGCCTGTTCGGTCAGCGGAGGAAGAGCGATTTGAAGATCAAGGCCGTGCCGGATAGAAAGAGAAACGCGGCGAACGTGGCGCGATATCGTTCAGCACTCATCTTGCTATAGAGGAAGAGGTCAGTCGCCAGGAACATGCTGACGCCGACAGCCATGTACGACGCCGTGGTGGACGTGGCAATGGCCGAAGGTCCCAAAGACATGCTCAACGTGATGAGCTGAAACAGCGCGAAGGTGCCATAAGAGACGGCCGTTGTCGCGCGGGTCTGATCCTTGTCATAGGGTTTGCTGTGGATCATGGCCGTGAGGAGCGAGCCGCCCAGGTTGGTCAGCCC
This sequence comes from Nitrospira sp., assembly GCA_035400805.1. Taxonomy (GTDB): domain Bacteria; phylum Nitrospirota; class Nitrospiria; order Nitrospirales; family Nitrospiraceae; genus Nitrospira_A. The sequence continues at coordinate 6,597 of DAONAB010000070.1, forward strand.
GTGGACAATGCCCATCACGGTGAAATACGTGCGCTCATAGCGCACCAGCGATCCGATCAATCGGTTGAACGGCTCGTAGACGCTCTTGAGCGCCGCGACGATCAGAAACAGGCCAACAATGCTGCCGATGTTCAGCTTGAGCGTCGTGACCAGCAAGAGACAGAGCACCACGCACGGGATGGACAGGGTGAGAATCTGCCGATAGAACGGCCACTGGATGGACCGGTAGTCCTTGCTGACTTGGAGCAGGTTGATGGTGAGTGAGATCGGCAGCAGAATGGTCAGGGCGGTGATGAAGTCATAGCCGAGCACGAGAAGGATCGGGGTTCCGAAGAGCAACACGCCGACTCCGAAGAGCGATTGAATGGTAGCCGTGAGGAGGATGGTGGCAAGAATGTCCCACTGCATGGCGGCGACGCTCCTTTCGGCCCGACTGCACTCGACCGGCCCGACACTCGGTATGTGTGGCGGCAATTCGGTATAGCCCAGCGGTGAAGCGGCCGTCAATCGCGCTCAAGCGGGTGTGCGTGTCATCGGCTCTTGGCAGGAATGTCCGATTCAGCGGCGGCGGTGATGGTGAAGCGCATGGTGCCCATCAGGCTCATGTCGTTGATTTGTTCGCCGGCATGGATTTCCACCTTATACCGTCCTGGGTTCCAGGCGTTGCCGGTCGGGAATAACCTCAGATAGCCGGTTTGATCTTCCAGCGCAATATACATCGCATCTTCAGCGACCACGACGTGTCCATCCACTCCGGCGACCTCCTCCGGATAACAGCGCCCGAAGACCTGGAATGACTGGTAGTGCTGGTGTAGCTCAAACACGATGAAGATCGGTCTGGCACCGGCGGAGAACCGGTCGGTCGGTTTGACGGGAACAATTTCATGGGTCCGTTGAAAGCCCAACTCCTCATCGAACCCTTCGGCAAGCACAATGTGGCGAAACATTCCTTCCGGCGGCGCGTCGAAATTGTACGGTTTGGCGCTCTCGGTGCGGTTTTGAAAATCGGGGATGGGAACGTTGTGAGTCAGGGGAAGTTCTTCGGCCCACAGGAGAGAGCCGGAGAGCAGCACGATGGGACACACGAGCGGATACACGGATCTCATGCTGTCTTGGTACACTCCGTCCGGGAGGCCTGTCAAGGAAGGCGCGAGGGGTCGGAACCCGGTTGGGGCGTTCGCCCGGAAGGCATCCAAGATGCTGAGAAGGATTCGCCCGGAAGAGGTTGCGGGTGAAAATTGCTTCCTGTTAGACTTTCGCTCTTTCTACAGGGGGACAGCATGGAACAGCACCTCATGACACCCGTCGAGGATCCCGATGCGTTACCGCAACCGATCGGGGAATACAAGCCGGTCGATTATTGGCAGGCGCATATCAATACTCTGTTCTATCAACTGCGCGGTGATCAACAACGCAGCTTCTACCAGACCTTCGCTTCAGCCGACTATCGATTGGCCCATGCGTTGGCGACCGATTACTTCGAGCAGGTGGTCAAGCGTGACAAGAACGCGGCGAAGTCAACTGCGCCCGGCGATGCCGCTCCCAAGTCATCCTTGACCGTCATGGAGTGGGGCCCCGGCAACGGCAACCTCGCGGCCTGCTTTCTCAGCCATCTGCAGCATCTCGATAAGGCGGGTCAGGTCTACCCGCGGGTGCGGTATGTGTTGGTCGATTCTCACGCCCCTGCGCTGGAGCGGGCTCGCACGCATCCGGATTTGATTCCCCATTTATCCAAGGTCGAGTCGCTGTGTGCCGAAGTCGAGAACATGGCCACCATCGCCGACGGGACGGTTGACCGGATCATCTGTAATGAGCTGTGGAATGAATTAGCCACCAAGCTCATTGTGAAGAAAGGCGGGGAGTACGAAGAAGAGCATCTCCGTCCGAACCTGAATGAGCGCAAGGCAGCCGCGATTGCCGACTGGTCCGGGTTTGTGCGCGCCTTCGACGCCAAGGATATCGAAAAGCTCAAACAGTTCCCGCCGTTTCTGGACGATCTGATTTGGGAGCGCGAATATCACAAGGTGGATTGGAAGGACGTGCCCTATCGCAAAACTCTCACAGAGTTTATGAAGGCGATCGACGACGAAGTCTTGGTGCCGGTGAATCTGGGGGCCTGCGCGTCGATCAAGGAAGCGAAGCGCGTGCTGGCGCCGGATGCCGTGGGATTCAGCTGTTTTGATGCCGGAACAGCGGACATGCAGGTGCTCAATGATCCCGAGAAGCCCTGTTATGGCCAATTCGGCGGCCAATACAGTTTCATGGTGAATCTGGCCCTCATTCAAGCTGTGGCGAAGCATCTCGGGATCACGACCACCACCATTGAGACCCAGCGCGAGTTCGTGGGCAGTCGGCTGGGGACGAACGTGATGACATTGATGGATCTGCTGGCCTGCCATCCCACGGTGGGGTCTAAGGTTCAACCATGGCAATTGGATCACCTCACACTGAAAACCATCCGCACATTGAATGACATCTACGAGAGCCCGTATCAACGCAAGATCGAGTTCCCACTCCGCAGTGAAATGCCTGCAGAAGAACGCGAAGCCGCGCAAGGGACGCTGCTCTCGATGAAGCCCAACGGCATTCCCGACACCATCGCCTATGTCACCGAAGAAGAGTTGAGTCAGGCGCAAGGCGACTTGGAGCAATTGGGATATGAGCGAGAGTCCTGGTTGATGGCGCTCGGCGCACCTCCCAGCCCGGTTGAGTACTATCACTTCGCGTTTCGGCCGTAGACGCCGGTTTCGCACCGGAGGGAAAGAGACGTAAGGGGCCATCTGTAGGAGAAAGAGCTTGACTAATTCCAGTTGTTTCTATAGCCTTTCCCGCGATTTCCGATAGCAGACCCCTCCTTTTCCGTGCGTGGTGAAAATTCAGAAGGGGACGGGGTTCGCAGGCAAGACTTCTCAGACGACGTATTTCACGAGACGCAGTCGAGTCGCCGGTGCGTGAGTATATGTCGTGCGAATAATCGCACAGCTGTAACAAGGAGCATACAGTACCATGTTTGGTTCGTTCGGCTGGATGGAGCTGCTGCTGATTCTCATCATCGTGTTGATCATCTTCGGGGCGGGGAAAATTCCCCAGCTCGGTGAGGGATTAGGTAAAGCAATCAAGGGGTTCAAGAAATCGGTTCACGAAGCGGATGCCATCGATGTGACGGCAAACGAGACGGAACCGGCCCCGGCTCAGCCGACGGCACAAATCCAGCAAACCGGACAGTCGGCCACACCGCCGCCTGCGCAACAGGCCGGTGCGGCTCCACCGCCACGGACGACGCAGGGGTAACTTGCGAAACTGAGGATGCAGACCGAATGACGGCGATGTGATCTCGGAGTCCCGCCGCTCGGTCTTCAGCACACCCCCCTCAGTATGGAACACCATGTTCGGTCTTGGCGCTGGTGAAATTCTCATAATCCTGGTCATTGCGTTCCTGCTCTTCGGGCCCAAGCAGTTGCCTGAGATCGGGCGTCAGGTGGGCAAGGCCGTGAAAGGATTTAAAGAAACGGCGGACGATCTGAAGAAGACGGTTGAGCCGGAGCTCAACATGATTCAGCAGGAAATGAAAATGGTGGAGCAGGATTTCGAGTCGTCGATGAAGGAAGCGGAAGAACAGATTAACCACGCAACATCGGGCGTAGAGCAACGGGCAGAGGAATCGGGTTTGCCCAAGCAGGCCTAATACCATTCATATCCGCTCTACGGCTGTGAAGGGAGGTGACCACAGCAACAATACAAGACCTTACGGTGTGAGGAGCTCGTTTCAGGATGAAGCGAGGATCGGGGCCGAATGGTGGGCACCATTCAGGTTCGAGCCCCCCGACATCACACACAAAGTGGGCTTTGTAGTGCAATAGCGGTTGGATGTATAGGCGGCACCCGGCGTGAGTGGGTACACAATGGGTTGCCATCCAATTCACAGGAGGAACGCTATGAAACGCATCCATGGACGGACCAGGTGGGGCCGGTTGGCCGCCATCTTCGGCGCTGCGGCAATCTCAGCTCTGCAGTGCCTGACGCTCCCGGCCTTTGCCGGATTTGAACTTCCCCCGGGCGAACGTATCACCAATCTCCCCGCAATCCCTCGACAGATGCCGCAGAAAGAAGCGTACGAATTGTACGATCCGGTCATCGGCCGGAATTTCGACATCAAGAATCTGTGGATGCGTGCCGACCTGCGTGTGCGTCCGGAAATGCGGAACAATGCCTGCTTCGGTGGCGCGCAAGGGGTCGGCGGAACATGTAACTCGTTCGGGACCAGAGGGACTGCCCCCGGTGGCGGCAACAAGGGCAACGACATGTTCGTGCAGCAGTGGATGCGGTTGGGCATCGGGTACGACCTCTCCCCTGACGTGAACTTCTACGTGGAAATCATCGATAGTGCGGTGTGGGGCGGCAACGGGAGCGCCGTGAACGCAGGCAACGGCGGCGATCCGCTGAACCACAACGGTGCCAGCGCCAGTGGGGCCGGCAACGGTGGACGACTCGGCGTCCGCGCGGCCTACATGTTGATCAGGAATCTGGCCGATGTGCAGGGCTTGAGTGTGAAGGTCGGTCGGCAATATGTAGTCTTCGGTAATCACTCCCTGTTCGGCCACTTCGATTGGGCCAACACCGGCTATTCACATGACGGTGTGATGTTCGCCTACCAGACCAAGAACTGGGACAGCTACTTCGGCTGGTTCCGTAACTCGGAGAGTGATCTTGGCCAGGCTTCCCCGGTCGGGAGCGGCGCGGCGAACATCGCCGGCAGCGGCGCGCAGGATGCGCAGCGCGATGCCGACATGTTCATTTTCTATAACCAGATCAAGATGGTCCCGGGCATGGTCATTGAGCCGTTCTACGTGTTGTACCAGAACCGCTACGGTTCGGCTGACAACGCGGGCCAGGGTCTCGGTACGGCCAAGCACTCCAACCAGACCCGTCATATGATCGGGAACCGGATTGAAGTGCGCAAGGGCGGATTCGATTTCAGCAACGAAACTGCCTGGCAGTTTGGGCAGATGGGCCAAGCCGGCGCTTGCGCGGGCGAACAAAAGTGTTTGCACATCAACGCCTGGGCGACCAGAAACTGGATCGGCTACACGTTCTATG
>DAONAB010000071.1:0-1959 GCA_035400805.1 Nitrospira sp.
GCCACCACAGTCGGCGTCGAGTGGATGACGTCTCCGAGCTTCCACACTTTGAGCGTTCCGCTTCCGGCAGGCACCTGGAGACGGCGATCTCTGGTCGTTGCCTGATCCGTGCACGTTGTCGCGTCACATCCCCGCACAAAGTTGATGATTTTCGTACCTTCCGCACTGGACGTGGCTCGCAGATAGGGACGAAGCGTCGTCTCGTTCGCGGTCGAGAACGCCATTTGTTCCCCGGAATCCACCACTCCGTCATGATCAGAGTCGACCCAGGTGAGGATGGTACGAGTCGATGAATCTTTTAACGCGAGTTGCTTGCCGGCCTCCCAAATCGGAAGGATATCGCTCAGCAGTTTTCCGCAGGGATTGCAATCAGCCGACGTCACTTGCCCGTCGCTATTCTGATCGTTCGGCAATCCGTCACCATCACTATCTACATATTTATCGACCTTCACCGAGTTCGATACCGAGTCAAACCGGGTCTTGATGATTTTGTCGACCTTATAGTTCAGACGACCGTCTTGATTGGTGTCCTCGCGCGTGTTGCCGAACGTATCAATGAATAACGCCTGGGTATACCCCGTCCATTTGACGTCACTCAACGTGGAAGGCTCGATCGTGCTGGGATAGAAATACGACTGATACAGCGCGCCTTCTCCGGTCGAGGCAGTGGCCAAGACCGACACCGAAGAACCTGATGCGCTCCGCCGCAGGATACTGGCGATGGTGGCCAACAACTTATCCTGCAGATCGTCCACATTGGACGATTCAAAATAGGCATCCGGAATGCCGTCGGGGGTTGACGCCCCGGTCAAATTGTTCTCTTTGTCCCATTCGGAAGTTTGCGGGATGCCGTCTCCGTTCGAATCCTCAAATCCACCCAAGCGGGCGGTCTGGGCCAGAATTCCACGACCATTGATATTGCCAAAGGCAAAAAATGAATACACGGTGAGATTCTGCGTACCAGGGATGCAATGTCCCGTGACGGATAACCCTGCAATCGTGCCATCACTCGTTCCACTGCAAGGACGCAGGTCACTGGTGTGCGCCCAATAGGCCACATCATCCAAGTAGTGGCTGCCGCTGTCGGCATAGTCGGTCTTGTGCTCCGCGAGTAAATCACTATAGGGGGTCGCGGCGTTCGTGTTGCAGGTTCCATTGATCGGGCGTGGAGGAGCGGCGCTGTCGCTCCCGTTGCAATGTTGCCCATGATGGGCATGTGCATAGTCTTGCAGCGCCGTCGGGATGTTCTGATCTTGTGTCGGTTCACCATCGGTAAATACGATCACGAACGTCCGACAGCACGACACAACCTGAGAACTCGACGACCAGGGCGGAGTATGGTTCTGACCAAAGAAATACGGATCGCGGCCACAGGCGCTCGTGATATAGCCGGCGGGACACGTTTCAGAACCGACCAACGCCGTCAATTCACTCGTTCCAATTGAACCGGCACCGTTCGTGGCAAAATTGACGCCGTTGGAATTGCCGCCGGAGAAGGCGATTGGATAGATATAGCCCGTCGTAAACGTGGATTCGATCTGTGCGACGTACCGCGTAGTTTCATACAGGGCCTCACTGAGCGGAGTCCACGTCGAGGGGTAAGACTCCTGCACGGCATCGACCATGGCCGCCGTGTTCGTCGTGAATGTTTCAACGTCGCCGTCAGCCCAGTTGATGGACTGACGGGACCCTGCTCCCACCAACATGCGTGCCCCTTCGCTGCTCGACTTGAATTCGACGAGGCCGAACCGGGCCTTGCTGCCGATCTGCTGAATGACGCCCGTGGGTTCAGTCGAATACCCGACTTTCAATTCGTACTTTCGAACGCTGTATGAGTCCCCGCAATTGCTATTGAAGCTCGTGTCGTTGTCCACGCAAAAGTATGGCACAGCCGGAGTGCCGCTCGCCGAGATACCGATTGAGATCGTCCCTGGATCACTTCCACGATCGGCCAATGGA
>DAONAB010000071.1:2059-7564 GCA_035400805.1 Nitrospira sp.
CGCCGAGATACCGATTGAGATCGTCCCTGGATCACTTCCACGATCGGCCAATGGAATGCGCCCCACATACGTGTTCGCTCCGGTACCGGCATTGTAGTTCACATCAGCGCGTTCAGTGTTTACCCCGGTCGCCTGTGCGCGGACGGTTTTCAGGGCAGGCGTTCCGCTGGTCGGACAGGTGCCATCCGTAGCCCTGGCTATGGCACAGTCGCCACCGGACATGGCCCGTTTGACGGCATCAAACCGGCGTAGTGTCGCCCAATTCAAAAAATTCCCATCCCATTCGGTTGTCGAACAGGCCGTCGACACAGCCGCCTTTGCGGCACCATTTTCAAACCTTTTGTCAGTCGTGTTGTAGGTATAGCAGCGGAGCGAATCAAAGTAGCCCGAATAGCGCGTGGTATTGGTCCACGTCGTGGTGGTCGAGGTGCTTCCATCCGCTAACGTACCGCACGAGGTAGATTCGCAAGCCCGATTGCTCATACTGCCGGAATTATCCATCAGGATGATGATATTCGGCGTCGTTGCACCTGAGACAAAGGGAGGTGACGCAGTGTAATCGGCGTTGGAGATGACGGCTGCCGCATCGCCGGAGGCAAACAGACCGGCACCGACACTACCGGCAAGAACTATCAGCGAGGCAAACGTTCTGCGATTCATGCGTTCTTCCTCCTCATCTCAAGCAGGACAACAGCCGTCACATGATGGCTACGAGTTGAGACAAGACCTTTCTACGCTATTGAGGCAGCGTTACGACCATCTTATCGATGTGGCCTTCTTTCAGATGGAATTTGACGAGCGAGGTCGGAATAATGCGTTCGAGCTCCAAAGGCTCCCCTTCATGAGTCATGACCATGACGGCCGTTTTCAACACGTAACTCCGTCCGTCGATACGTATCGTCGATCCTTGCACCTCGTCGACCACACCGGACTGAAACCCGACGGTCGAAAAGATTGCCGCTTCCGGTGCTTGCTCAGACTCTGCAAAGACACTGGGCACCACGGCCGACCCCATGGGCAACCATGTCAGCAAGCTCATCACTATCAGGAGTAATGCACTCTTCATCGCGAGAGGCTCTCCTAGCTGATCTTCTTTACGCATGTATCGCCCTCCAAACAGCCATAGACCGAGGTCACCGTACTACTTGAGCCGGTTGCCGCATTGGTCGCGGTGCAGGTGATCCGGTACACGACCTCGGTAGCCGTCACCCCTGTCCCCTGCCCCGACTTAGGATGGGCGTAGAGACGGTCGATGTCGCCGTTGACGGTAAACCCGGGCACATTCGTCATCACAAAATTGGGGTCCGTTGCTGCAGCATCGGCATAATTCTCAGCCAGAGTCCCCGTAGGAGCAGGGGAGGGAAGCGGAGAAGACCCGTAGATCTCCTGCCAAAGAATCGTTGAATTGGCTGTTGGAACCGGCCCTGCTGGCGCGATGAATGTGGCCGGCAAGACTCCCGGAGGTGCCAGGGTTTGCTGGATGATATTGGCTGCAAGCCCCTCACACGAATCTGCAGCCGCCACCACGGCTTCGGTTGTGCGGAAGAATCCTGCCATACGGTTTTCCATGCTCGTCACAGTGATGGAGGCAATGCCAAGGATGGAAAGGATCAGCAACATGAGCATCACTGTCAGCAACGCAATGCCACGCTGATTTTGTCGGCCGCCGCCTCCATCCGCTGTTGGCGCGGCAGTTCTCGGCTGTTGCAGGTTCATTGCGGCGTCTCTCATTACAGGTTTCTCGGCTGAATTGTGCGGACCAGTACCCGCCGACGTTGTTGTTGATAGGTCTGCGCGTCATACCCCGTATCGGCCGATGGATTGTGATCACCGACGATCACAGGTCCGATCGTGTTGACACCTTTGCTTCCCTTCTCGTCCAAACCATCGTCGGCCATCGTCGGCCTGACCACCAGGCTCACTTGTGCCATCCGAATCTTGTCCGGCGTTCTCGGCGTAATCGCCCAAGACCCGTTGGACACGAAATCTCCCTGTGTAAACGTCGGAAATCCGCCGGAGGAAGACCCGTCCTGATCATCGATGATACCGTCCGGATAGAGCGGATTCGGCGCGGCCTGGTTGCATCCGTCACAGGCATACGTAATCTGCAGATCTTCCACGCCGTCGACGAGCGGCACATTGTCTCTGACCAGGCACGGTGCATTGCTCCCACAGGTGGCCGGCGTATTGACGAGGATTTGGTACCGGACACACTGCAACAAGAACACCGGCGTGCCGATGGGAAATTGTCCGCTCACATATTGCCCCGCACCGAAGTCGAGTGACGTCGCATTGATAGTCTTTACGGTCTTCGATACAGCCCCGCCGATCGAAATGGTCGAATTGACTACCAGCCCTCGCGCGACCATTTCAGTAATCGCGGTTGCCGACAGGCTGATGGAGTTATCAAATGTCGGCGCATTAGCTGTTCCGCCTGCCGCCGCCGTTAAGGTCCACCCCGTGGTATTCATGACCGGCAACACCATCGAAATGCCATCGGGGCCGGTATCTGCGGCATTCGGCGATTGGTCTTGCGGAAGCAGCCCGACCGGCTTCGTCACGGCCCCGATGGTCGCATTGCAGGCACCCACCGCCATGGTGGCCGGGTCGGTGGCGTTATAGTTAAACCCGGCAAGCTTGATATCCCGACTGAGTAGGTCGGTCGCCAATCGAACATTCTGCTGAGTATCCGCGACCTGCGTATTGACGACATTGGCACGATTCGAGGTGACGACCGTGGTCATTGTCGCCGCGACGATCACGACCGTGATCAAGACCGCAGCCATCAATTCCACCAGCGTAAATCCCTGTTGGTTGCCTGTCACTCGACGCATAGTCATGCTCTCCATCGCGTCTATTCCGGTGCAATGACCGTCGTAAACACGGCGCTCTTGCCTCGAGCAGTGCTCACGTCGGTCCTTCGGGTCTGCCAGTTCACGGTGATAGTGACCAAAAAGCGATTCATCGTCACGGGGTTTGCGGTGGGGTCAGGATCGAGGCGACTCACCGCGACAGTCCCCACTGGCGCTACGAGGCCGGAGTTGGCCAGCAAGGTTGACCATTGCGTACAGTCACCCCAAGCCATACGTTGTGTGCTGACGCTCTGTGGACAGGCCGCATTCGTCGCAGTGTTGTGATAATCCAGCACACGTTGCCGGTTATTTTGAATGCGTTCGGCCATATCGGCGGCGATATTGGTGATCCGCGCCATATCGTTGGCATCAACATTTTTCCCCAGCGACATTCCGGACAATCCTGCGAGTCCCAAGAGCCCAACTGAAAGCACGCCTGCTGCAATCATCGCCTCCAACAAGGTAAATCCTCGCTGACAGGACAGGAGCAGTCTTGAGAACGCTTTGTGCTTTGCGATGCGGTTCATTCAGCCTCTACGGACACGTTGCGTGGGCACACCAGTTCACTTTGCCTGAGGGAGTCACGACCAATGAGTAGACGGTCCCCTGCTGAGACACCAGTGTCAGCGGCACGCTTGCGGTCGATCCGCTCAATCCTTGTCGAGTGAATTGCACCGTTGGGCCACCAGTAAATCCAACAATCGCCTGGGGTAGTACGATGGGAGCGAGCGCACCGCCGAAATCGACGTTGACTCTTCCGGAGACGAGCGCCAGCGTGACGGTAACGGCGAGATTACGATTCATGGCAGCCATACGAGCCAGATTCAGACTACCCGCTAATTCGGTCGTCCCTTGTTTCAGCTGATAACGGGCGTTCCACTGCATATAATTAGGGACGGCCACCATGGCTAGAATGCCGACAATCGCGACCGCGATCATGACTTCGATGAGGGTGAACCCTCTCTGATATCGGACGACAGAGGACTGCTGATGATAAGGAGAGGCAGACATAGCAGCAGGCAGATGAGCAAGTGCCATGCCGATGCATTCCCAGAAGAATATCTACCTAACCAGTTGATATCCTAGGTGCATTCATAACCGCATCCGTACACTTCGGAGCGTTTTCTGATCACCGAGGTGACAATTTTCGTCTTGGGTATGGCGATCTTTGCCCATGGGGAACGATCAACAGCAGGGGAAAGGGGACGTGCGATGGGCCAGGAACAAGACCCGCAAGCGTGGAGGAAGAGGAATTCCATCCTGGCAGCGGCCCAACGGACTGACACCGTCTCACCAGGGATAGAATTTCTGCAAGGCCAATTGTTGAGCACAACCGGCCTGCTTCCGCAGGGAAAAGAAAGACTGGAAACAGGCAATTTCTCGCAACAGCACTACTTAATGGCCACGGCACGGACTTGCTTGTATGTGGTAAGCCCTCGGAGGACCTTCTCAATGCCATCCTGAACCAGTGTCTGCATACCCTCGCTTTTCGCAAGTGCCAGCAATTCTCCGGTACGAGTCCGGCCTTGGATGAGCGCTTTCATGCCGTCGGAGACCACCATTAATTCATGGATGGGAACTCGTCCGCGGTACCCGGTGTGATGACACGCCTCGCAACCTCGACCGCGGAACAACGTGAACGCGCCATCATACGTCGGTCGCCGAGATGCCCATTCTTTCTCTCCAAACGCTTGCACCAATTCATCGTATTCGCTCTGGGTCGGATGGTAGGACTCCCGACAATGGGAGCAAATACGCTTACACAATCGCATGGCCAACACACCCAACATGGCGTCAGAAAAATTGAATGGATCACACCCCATATCGAGCAACCGCACGACTGTTTCCACGGCGCTATTCGTATGGATGGTGCTGAACACCAGATGGCCCGTTAATGAGGCCTCGATCGCAATGTCCGCCGTCTCTTTGTCGCGCATTTCTCCGATCATGATCACATCGGGGTCGGCCCGCAAAAATGCTCGCATAGTGGCGGCAAACGTCAGTCCGATCTTAGGATGCACTTGCACCTGTCGCAGGCCATCTTGCGTAATCTCAATCGGGTCTTCAGCAGTCCAGATTTTTCGTTCATCCGTATTGATTGATGCCAGAATGGCGTGCAATGTCGTCGTTTTTCCGGAACCGGTCGGCCCTGCGCACAAGACGATGCCGTGTGGTTTCTGGGCGAGCTGTTCTACCAGACGGCGCGTCTCGGCACTGAATTCAAACTCTTCGAGTCGCCTCGGACCGTTCGCGCTCAGCAGGCGAAGGACCACGTCTTCGTTGAATCCCGCAGTGGGAAGCGTCGCCACCCGCAATTCAATTTCCTGCCCAGTCGTCAACTTGAAGCGGATTTTTCCATCCTGAGGTTTTCGCCGTTCGGCAATATCAAGACTGGCCATGATCTTCACCCGAGACACAATGGCTCGACGATAGGCGGCAGGAATCTTCATGTAGGTAAAACACGTCCCATCGACACGGAAGCGCACCGCCGTTTCCTTGCGGTCGGCATACGGCTCGATATGAATATCCGATGCGCCTCGCCGGTAGGCCTCTGCGATGATCTGGTTGGCGAGACGGACAATGGCCGAATCGTTTTCAGTGATCGCCGCGATCGTCGCGTTTTGCTGTTCTTCTAATTGCGCCTCACTCACCA
>DAONAB010000071.1:7664-11537 GCA_035400805.1 Nitrospira sp.
TGTGGCCACATCAAGCCGCCTTCGCACAGCTTCCGACAGGGCCAGTGCTAACTCTTCCTGGCGGAGAAATCCTTGACGAACGAGCGGCTCATAGAGGCCAGCCGAATGGATCCGACTCGGACGTGTGTTCCCTGATACTCGTCCGTTTGACACTAACGCGGGTGCACTGGCGTGAATCATGATTCCTGTCCTTTTGAACTACTTCAATGATCGGTTGATTGTATGACCGAGGGGACATTCGTCCTCTCAGATTTTGGTCTGCCAACTGCCTGGTGCGGCAAACACCACAGGCAACCCCTGCACAAGTCCTTCGCGAAGATCGTGGTTGTACCAAACCTCCAGCATTCCCGACCCGTTGGCCATTTCCATGATCGTCCCTTGTGCCACCACCCCACCATAGACTTTCAGATGGCCCGCAAATCGCACATCCCCTGCGGCACACAAAACACCTTGCAGATGAATGCCGGACAGTTGCACCGGCACCCGCGTTCCAAGCGACTGCTGTCCCTCTGGCGGCGGGCTCAGCGCAGGCACGGCTCTTCCGGAGCTTCCAGCTTTCCACAGCACATGTGCATTCACAATAAAGATGCCCTCGGCATAGTCCTGCTCAAGCACAATCGAACCCAAATTATCGAAGCGCGGTGGCATCCCATCAAGAGTGTCTATAAATACGAGCCCCCGATGATCTCCCGGCCCCTTAGAAGCAAACACCTCAGCTGCAGGACGTCCCAAGCCAGGCTGAATCACGCCGCCCGCATACAAGAGCCCCTCTCGATCGACCCCATACACGTGGCCAAATTGCATCGCCATTCGCTTCAAGGCCGCATACTCCCACTGATCCACCTTGATGCCGGGGACCGGCTCCTGGTGCGCATGAACATTCAGTGGGACGCCAGACCAGGCCTCGGCCGGAAGTTGGGCAAAAAAGGCATCGCCTCCCAGCCGGATCGTGAGCCAGCGATCCTCACGTTGCCCCATTTCGTCATAAGCCTGTCCATTCACAGGAGCCATTCCACTCTTGATCGGAACGTCTTCCGGCCGGGGGAAATAGGCTCGGCCGCGCACCATCATTTCACCCCAATGCGCAAAGACCGCACCGGCGCGGGATTGCACCGCCTCGCTGCCAAGGGCCCCGCTTTGCAACGGCGCATGAAGAGCAGGAATGGCATAGGCCCCGAACTCCATGCTCAATGTTTTTGTCACGCGCGACGCAGGGCCTGCCCCAGCCGTCACTTCCACGGTGCAGAGCAGCCCTGGTCTTGTCGCCCCGTAGACTCGCAATTTGAGAATCTTTGCAAGCCCCTTGAGCGATTTGAACCACCCTGTCTGCGGATCGTTCATGAGCCGGTCGTGCTGGATATTGGCTGCATCGAAGACCACATCAGGCGCTGCGCGTGTCCCGACAAATTGCGCATGCCCCTGCGCATCGACATAGGACGGATCCCCCTGGGCATTGATGAATCGTTTGGCAAACCAGGTCGTCCCGAGTTCCTGGGGGCGAAGTGCGGGATCATGAAACCACCCCATCACCACATCGACAGCCGCCTCAGCCGCGTGATGCGCCACCCGCTCTTCCTGCAACGCGCTGGCCCCGACGACTTCCTGTCCCGCAAGCTGCATGGATGTCATTCCTAAGAGGGTCAGGAGAAACACCACCATCAGCACCGCCAATAACGCCATTCCCCGTTCATCTCTCTGCTTCGTCTTCACTGGTCCTTCCCCGCACCTAGCCATATCCCCCGTCCCCTTTGCTCGTTATATTCGGATCGCGATGTCTCGCGAGAGTCTCAATCCTTGCCGGCCCGCCTGTATCGTCACACGAACGCGCACCACATCACGCGCATCATTGGCCATGCCTCCGCCTTGGTTGAAATACTGCAGCTGCACGTCACTCACATCGTTCAACACCGCACTTGCTACGCCATCCACTTCGCGCATCAATCGCTGAGTTCCCTCATCTGAGGGCTTGAGGTAGTAGCGCACCCGATTCAGTAACAAGACGGCGGTTTTCGGCTGATACTGCTCGAGGGTCGGGCTCAGCAGCATCAATGTTTGCTTGCGACCGTCGGCAGCCAGACGATTCCAGACACAACGCGCTGCGGTACACAGAAGCACTTGTTTGCCTTTCGGCCAATCGGCGCCGTCCTCAACCGGGAGGTCCTGCCGGCCAGCTTCTGCCATCTGCGTCAGGATGGTTGACGATCCGCTCAAGTTGGCGAAAAATTCGACTTCATCCGCCTCCATCTTTGCAAAGACAGTGTCTCCGACCAATAATCCGCCACCGGCTAACCGCAGCTCGCTGCACAACACATCCATGCCTAGCCGCAATTCTTGATTCGCTGTCATGCTGGCGTGCTGAGAACTCAGGCGAGCGCCGTAGGCGGCAAACGCTTGAATGGCCGCCGATATCGCCACACTACTGATTGCCAGCGCGATGAGGAGTTCGATGAGGCTGACTCCTCTGGCATTGAGCCGCCACCCCGACCGCGCCGGCTTCGCCTGGGGTGAAGCAAAAAATCTTGAGAGTGTCATGACAAGGCCATCGAGCCGATAGCGCGTGGGTTTGCCCGGATCGTACGCACGCGCACCTCGCGCGATTGACCGCCGAGGGTCGTGAAACTCGCGCGCGCTTCTATCGTCGCCAGGCTCGCAGTTCCAGGTTGGCCTCCACGATTGAGCTCCACCGTCCAGACTAGTCTGATATTGGATCGCGTCAGGCTCCCCGTGAAGATCCCGTCGCCATTACTCTCATCGCCCAACAGACCGTCGTCGTGCATGAGAGACTCCAGCGTCCCGTTCTGATCAAGATCATCAGCCAGCAATTGATCCCACGGCAGACTCCGCTTCGCCTCCAGGCACGATTCAGCCAGAGCCAAGGCCGTTGTCGTCATCGCCCCGCGCTGAAGGCCACGCTGCGCCCATTCACACATTCCGATCGTCCCGATGATTCCTATCGACAGGACCACCAGAGCCACCATGCTTTCCACCAGCGTAAACCCCGCTGTACTTCCTGGCCGTCCTACTCGTGTCATGTGCTTCGTCACTGATCGTTTCATGACAGTGATACCCGCCCCGTGATGCTCACGGTGACCTGATGCGTCACCCGACTGGAATCAATCAGCACCATGGTCGTTGCCGTAGCGGACCGGCCACTGGATTGGAAGAAGATCTCTGGTCTGGTGCTCATGGAATCGACGACCGTGCCGGTGTGCGCAAACGCATAGCGCCGCAGCACGGTCGTGTCACAGTCCACACATTCAGTGCGTAACTCAGACTGAGCGGCATTCACCACGACGCGAATGCGTTCGTGGCGGGCCATGGCTAATTGCCGGGCCATGCGCAATTCAGACGCAATCTCCGTCGCCACCGCCCGCTGACGATGCTTCGCAATAAGCCCCGACCACCCCGGCACGCTGACTCCGATGACGATCGCCACGATGGCAAGCACTGTACACAGTTCAACAAGACTGACTCCGCGCTCGTTCATGTCCGCTCCTTTTCTTCAAGCGCGTAGAGCATTTCCAAGTTCCATGCCGTTGGAAATTGACGCATGGCGTAGAGATGTCCGCGTCAACCGCTTCTTGAGAAACCGAGGGGAAGATGCCGGGATGGCGGGATTTTGCGCAGGCAGAGGCTTCACTCAGACGGTGAAAATGCCCGAGGCTATAGACTTGGACAATTGTGAACTGTTCCGAATCAGATACAGTACCCGACCATTCGGATACAGATGGAAGAATCATCATGGCCTGTAAACTGGCTCTGACAGCCGTTTTACAGAGATCTACTGGGGCAGATTCATGAGAGACCAGTACCAGCTGAGGAAGGGCTGATGAAAGAGCAGGGCGAGAAGCGATCCCGCCGCGAGGAAGGGTC
>DAONAB010000072.1:0-1252 GCA_035400805.1 Nitrospira sp.
CCGTGACCTGTCTCTGCACGTAGACGCACAACTCCCCAGTGAGCACCGAGCCATTTTTATCGAGGTCGGCGGCGCCGCGGAGGCCTTTGAGGAGGAAATAGGTAAAGAGCCCATGTTGGCCTGGTTGATACGCTTGCGCTTCCTGCAAGGTAGAATTCCCCACCAACAGCATCACCCGCTCCTGCTCCCCGTTGGCAACCTGCGAGATCCACTGTGGTTGGGCCACGCGAGCAGGATCTGAACCGGATGAGGGTTCCAGGGACAGATCCAACATCACCACGGCTTGCTTGACGGGCGCGTTCGCCAGTGCGCGCTGCAGCCTGGCGAGAGAAAAGGCGCGGGTCGATCCGGACACCGTCGCATCATACGGCAGCAAAGAAACAGCGCCGGTCTCGTGATCCACAACCGCTCGACCGGCAACATACACGTAGGCTGTGGTATGCGGTCCCGCTTGCTTAGGTAACCACTGTTCGAACACCTCGATCCAATCGTCTTTCAGCCCCTTGGCGTCCAGCACAACCTTGACCTTCTGCGGCGGAATCCCCATCACGGACGTGAAGTACCCGCTCATGACGTCGGCATCGTGCGCGGCCAGTTTCATCGTCGGCATGGCCGGATCCCGAAACGCCCCTACTCCGATCGCGATCGCGACGGCATGCGGCTGTGCGGGCTTCGGCTTTTTGCCGGGAAGTTGATCGACATCTACCGACACGACTTCAGTAGCATCGGTCGCATCAGGTTTAATCGCGACGAAAAACTTTTTTGCCGACGGGAGCGCAACATTCGCTGCGGCCTGCAGGGCGCAGATCAATTCCGCCTGCTCTGCCTCTGACACAGTACCGACGATCCCCTCCACCGTCACGCGCCGGATTTCCCCCGGTTGTAACAGGCCAACCGAGACCGGGGTCTTCACTGAGGCGACAATGGCAGGATGCCCGCTGAGACCCACCGCGACAGCGTCGGCCGCTGTCGTCCCCTCGTTTTTGACTTCAAATTCCACACTGAAGCGTTCATGCTGCTCTAGGACATGGTTTTGGTTCTGGTCTCGAAGAATAGTTCGGAATGACAGCTGCGTCGTGCCGGTCGTTGCGGCTGCTGGCTGGGGGGAAGCTTCCGTCCCGGCCACCGGTGTTGAATCGACCGGCGCTTTGGACAGGGCTGCAGCCGGCGCAGGAGAAGGAGTCCCCTGCGCGACCGACCCGGCCTGGGCCGTTGTGCCTCGCTGAACTTTTCTCGACTGCGCTTGTTCCCG
>DAONAB010000072.1:1352-11330 GCA_035400805.1 Nitrospira sp.
TGAGTTCCGCCGCGAGCGGCTCATGGATAGGGAGGGTGACCGACTGAGCACAGGCATCGCGATAGTCCAACGCTGCGACGCCGATGCTCGGGTCCAGACGCAGCAGCACGTTCAATGGAAGGTTGTAATTCGTGGAGACGTGACGCGGGCTGAAGTACTGGCATCCGGAGGACACAAGCACTGCCGCCACGAGCGCCGCAAGAGCACACCGGGAAGACTGCCGTCTGCGAGACCTGATCCAACCGCCTATCAATCGCTGCACGATAGTTGTGTTATACCCAATCTGGCGAAGACATGACAACCGCCGGTGGTTCGCGTTGACAGGCTGTGTGTGCTTCGTTATGGTCCTGCGCGTGATCTCTTCAACCGATTCGCGCGAGCCTGTCTCCCCTCGATGGACGTGGGGCGCCGTCGCCGACCTTATCCGCCTGGACAACCAAGCCGGCACATTGCTGCTGCTCCTGCCCAGTCTGTGGTCCCTGGTGTTGGCCAATCACGGTCGCCCGCCGATCGGGTTGATCGGGACGTTCATCCTGGGCGCGTTTGTGATGCGGAGCCTCGGCGTGGTGTTCAACGACCTGGCAGACCGCAATTTCGATAAACACGTGGCGCGCACGAGCAAGCGTCCACTGGCCGCCGGCCGGTTAGTCCCGCGGCAGGCCCTCCTCGTCGCTCTGGGTCTTGCCGTGATTGCGGCGAGCCTCGTGGCTACGCTGAACTGGTTGACCATTCTCCTCAGCCCCATCGCGCTCGGACTGGCCGCCGTCTATCCGTTTTGCAAACGATGGATTCACATTCCGCAGGCCGTCTTAGGGATTGCGTTCGGTTGGGGCGCAATCATGGCCTGGGCAGCTTCGCGCGGCACGATTGCGCCAGCGGCCTGGTGGTTATTTGCCGCCACGGCCTGCTGGGCAGTGGCCTACGATACGATTTACGCGCTGCAGGACCGTGAGGATGATCGCCGCATCGGAGTGAAGTCGTCGGCACTCCTATTCGGAGCAGCCGTCCCAACGGCAGTCGGACTGTTCCTGCTGGCGATGCTGGTCTGTTTAGTGATTGTGGGACAGCTATCTGGTCTGAGGATGGGATATTATATGGCCCTGACGCTGCTGGCTGGTGTCTTTCTCTGGCAAGCGCGGCGTCTCCGGTTTCCCGTGACGCCGCCACAAGCCTTCACCATGTTTCAGCAGCACGTCCTGGCCGGGCTCGTCATTCTCATCACGCTGTGGATGAGCACGTCGAACGAGCTGCCCTAGCCTATTCGTCCCCGACTTTACCGAGCGGCTTGTCGGGCTTCGGCGCACGGAGCGTCTTCAGATAGAGAGCCACGGCTTTGGCATCGGCATCGTTCAAGCCCAAGCTGGGCATACGTGTATCAGGCTTCATCGCTTGCGGGTTGCGCAGCCAGCGATACACCCAGGTCGGATTCAATCGATAGCCCGCCCGATCGAGAGCTGGGCCTACTTTTCCTCCCTCTTCTCCGATCTTGTGGCATCCATTGCACCCGTATTTGGTGACATAGATCTGCTTGCCGACTTCCACGAGTTTTGCGGCAGCGTCCGGCTTCATATTCAAATCAGGACGCGCAATGTTCACGCCCTTGCCTGGCCTGGTGGTGAAATTCGCGAGGGCGGCTGTGGCCTGGTCGAGTTCCTTTTTGGCCTGTCCCATCGCCTGCATTTCTTTCGCATAGGCGTTATCGTCGACTTCCACGCCTTTCTTATCCGCTTCGTCGCTGGCCTTTTTCTCGGCTTCCTGCTCCACACGTTCCGCCTCTTTATACTTTTGGTCGGCGGCTTGCTGAGCTTCTTGGAGTTCTTTCTTACGACCTTCGACGTTGAATTCCAATTTCTTGCCGTGCAATGAGCGCACGTACCCGACGATGCCCCAAATCTCTTCCTCTGAGAGCGTGTACTTGAACGTCGGCATGGTCGGCACAGCAAACTCATCGTCACCGATCTTGTCGCCGTTCGGGCCCGTATCCTTCATGTCGCGGGAGATCGTCAAAAAGATATCTTCATCCTTGAAGGTGCCCATTTCAGATTTATTGGACAGATCCTTCGGTTTCGGGTCGGTCATGGAGGACCAGTTGAACCCTTCGTTCTGCTTTCCCGTTTCGCCGTGGCAGTGCATGCAGTAGTGCGCGTAGAGCTTCTTGCCCTTCGCGGATTGTTCATTCTGAAACATCGAACAACCCCCGGCCCCGATCAGGCCCGAGAGTCCAACCACGACTGAGACCGCTCCAATTACGCGTATTCTTCGCCACGCCCTCATGCTCACGACCCTTTCTTTAAACGTCTCACGAGGACCATCTCAAAGCCCAATGCCAAGGCCACCGCGAGTAATGCATACATGTACGGCGAATAGTCCGGAGGCGCATCGGCCCGGAAATACCACCAGGAGGAAATGGCCTTTTCCGATCCCTTTTCTTTCGGTTGGCCGGTGTCCATCTTCTTTCCGTCCCAGACGGCGAAGGCGATATTGGAAAATTCCCCCGGCTTAAATTGGGTATCTTCCGCGACATGCTCGGTGCTCAGTGGGCGCGAAAAGACCACTTTCCATACTCCGCCCTGATACACGCCCTTCGCTTTGACGTCCTGATGGCTGTGTGGCTTGAGCGTGCCGAAGCCCTTTGCGCCTAGATCCGCACCTTTCCCGTCCTTATTTTTCCAGTACCAAATATTGACCGGCCCCCCCTCGACCTGCGCCATCGGCTGGCCGTGAGCAAAGTGCGCTTTGGTATCGCCCACCATGAACTCCAAGGCGGCGGCATCATCCGGATCTTCTGAGGGATCCGAATATTCCAGCAAAATAGCGACGGTCGTGCCATCGTGGAGGCCTCGAACCTTGACACTCTTCGCCGTCACATCAGTGATTCGAACCGGCCAGTGGACCTGGGGAGACATAGGGAATTCGGACACGGAGGCCGTAGCCCATGCCGCCGCCGTGGGATCATCGGCTGGAAGGGAGCCCTTCACAAGTCCCGCGCGCACCGCAACGCTTTGCTGACTATAGACCGGCTGCACTCCGGCAGCCACGCACAGCCCTAGAAGGCCGACGGCTCCAACCAACCATCTGTTTCCTACTCTCCTCACTCGTGCCATACGCTCCCCTTAATTGCTCAGCAATCTCTGATCGGAGAAACTACTCGGACTCATCCCACGTTCTAGGCTTTTGTCCGGCCCCGTCATATTCGCCCATAATAACTTTCCAGATGTCTTCGTCGGACATTTCCAGTTCCCATCGCGGCATCGCCGTTTTCCAGGGCATCCCTTCGACAGGAAGGCCGACGCCTCCCTTCTTGATCCGCCAGAAGAGATAGCTTTCCTGCAACATGGCGATCGTCGTCGGGTCCTTAAAGTTCGCCGGCGGGGGCGTAAATCCAGGCGCCGCGAAACCCTTACCATCGAAATTGCCATGACACGGCGCACAACGTGAGGCGTACAACCCTTTACCGTACATAATATTCTCCGGCGTCTTGGGCACCGGGTTGGAAAGTCCGGTGTACTCGCCTGGAGGAGCGGGATGAATCGTGCGATTTTCACCCGGGGGTGCATCGCTGGAGGCCGTGCTGCCGTAGGTCTGCCATCCGACGAGCAACGGGAACAGCGCCAACACGAGATACCGTGCCCCGCTCAGAGCTCCGCCACCCTCTCCGGTCAGGAAGCGCAGAATGGGACCGAAGAATGCATCCTTTGAGGCTCCGCTAAGAGTGGCAAAAATGACGATTCCTGCCGTCGTCAGCATGAGATACAGGAAGATCAGACTTGAGGGCAACGGCGCGGAATGCGGCAGATTCGGAACGATAAACTTCAAAAACACATAAATACAGACCGTCAGAATAATCGGTCGAACGAGTACGCCACCCATAACCATCCTCCTCTACTTCACCGCAACTATCGAGCTTGCGCCATAGTGAGTGCGCCGGCATCAGCGGCCTTGACCGGAGCCGGGGTCGCCCGAGGCAGATCCAACTCAGCCGGACTGACACTGATTGGCTCACCGCTCATCTGCTGCAGGAACGCAATGACCGACAGAATTTCATTCTTCGAAAGACCGATAGGATTCTTATTGATGTACGGCATCCGCGCCGGATATTCCTTCGGGATCCCCTCGTGCCGGTAATCCAGGTAGAGATAGGCCTGCGGTTCCGTCAAGCTTTCAAAGATGAACTCGCGGGACAATTTGGCGCCGATGCCCTTCAAGTCCGGGCAGCGTGCAGACTCGCTGGGCCCGATGGAGTGGCAGAGCGCGCATTGGCCTTTGCTGAAGAATATCTTTTGCCCGATGGTCGCCATATCCGTGGGCGTTTTGATGTCGGCAATATTGATGCTTTCTTCTGCCGGCGGCAAAGAGGCCATCTGAGGCACGGCCAATGCGACCAACGAAAAGAGACCCAGCACGATCGCGACAAAGCCGATGACTCGGATAAATTGTCCCTTGATGAACAGCAGGATCACTGTTCCAAGGCCGATCACACACAGACCGATTAGCTGCAGCTTGACTACTTCACTCATAAGTCCTCAACAAAGGATAATGATCACGACCCGCCCCTGGTTACCAGAAGAAGATCATCTTCCCGATCAGACCGGACGGTTCCCCTCGGTGGCATCGCTCGCAGGACCATCCAAGGCCTGCGAACCACCAGCCATGGCAGGAATGTGCCCTGGTTCCGCAGCACCCTTGGCGCTTGCGGCAGCCTTAGCCTTATCACCCATAGTGGCAACCCAGAAAATAAAGGCCACCAGCATACAAAACAAAAACGTATTCAACGCCATTAGCGCGGCGGCATAACCCAACGCAGGAGAGAACGCGTACGGGGATGAATCGCGCATCACGCCGTAGACATGCCAGTGAACGCGTGATGAGGAACGCGCATACCCCATGAGCGTCATGAGCAGGATGACCATGACCGCATTTAAGACCAGGGCATACCCAGCGCGCGGCGGCATTCTTCCCCAGACCATTTCTGTTGTCGTCTTGGCACTCTTAAGAAGCAGTGCGGTCAGAGGTGTGATCGTCAACATTACGAAGATGACGATGCCGACCTGAGAAGTCGAGAAGTAGTTAATGCGAATGATGGCCGGGACGAAGTATCCCCAGACGCCAAGAATAATGACCGCGATGGCCGCGAGCCCGAGCACGCCGCCCATCAACGCCTTGGCGGCCTTGGCCCATCCGGCTGTGTCTTCTTTACCCGCTCGCCAATACATAATGAAACTCATAAATGTGACGAGCACCATCAGGTTCGAAACGGTCATTTTGGCCGACATGACACCAAACACACCTAACAGAGGATGGTGCGTGCCGCCCATCTTTTGAGCCTCTTCCAAGCTGGCGACGAGGGAGTGTGGGGTCATCCAGACGCCGAGGCAGAGGAGGAGGATAATCAGCATCGCCATAATCGGTTTGCGATATTGCGTCTCCGAGCCTGGAATACGATGGGTGATACCGAGCCAGAAATAGTAGTTGGATCCAAGGAACAACACACCGATGAGCATCGCCTGCAAAATAAACAACCAGGACAGGAATCCGCCCATGAGCGTGATGCCCATCTGCTGATTGTACTGGTAGATTTCACGCATCAACCAATAGCCAGCGAAGGGGAGCGGCAGCAGGCCGAACACGCCGATGAAGTTCCCGACGTAGCCCATCCAATCATAGTGGTACCGCTCTTCAGTGCTCCGGGCCGAAAGATAGCGAATACCGGCGTAGGCTCCACAAATGTACCCACCAAGCACGACGTTGGCGATCAATCGGTGGATGTTCACCGGCCACCAGGTCGGGTTCCACGTTGCAGCCCATGCTCGAGCGAAGTCGCTGCCTTCGGAGATGACCACCGGGCTGGATTGGAAGGTCGCCCAGGAGTTGGGAACGATCATGATAAAGAAGGCGAACACGTTCAGGAGGAAACCGAGGAAAATATGAAACTTCTTCCCGCTGCCTTCTGCCATCGCATCCCAACCGTACCAATAGAGATAAAGGGTCGCGGTTTCCACGAGAAAGAGGCAACAGTACACCAGGAAGGACGGGAAAAAGATATCCGTCAGGTAGGCCATCAACTTCGGATAGAAGCCGATGAGCAGGAACAGAAGAATTCCACCAAAGAGTGCGGTCGTGGCGTAGGACGAAGTCAGAAGCTTGGTGAATTCCTTGGCCAGTTTGTCATAGCGCTTGTCGCCCGATTTCCAGCCGACGATTTCGCACAACCACGCGAAAATCGGCACACCAAGCACAAAACCCGCAAGCAAAAGATGGAGCTGAGCGATGATCCATACCAGGTTCCGACTACCAATGTAGGGAAGGTCCCGATATGCGGTCGGCGCCTGGACAGCCGCCTCCTGAGCAGAAGCCGTATCTGGCAAGCCGATCCATCCCAGCAATGCGGCACATCCAGCCAGGAGGGCTGCGCGGCCCGCAATCTGGCGACCGTGATTCGTGATAGTCAGCCCTTGGTCCATCATTGTTCCCACCTCGTCGTTCGCCATGATGTCATTTGCTTCCCGCCGGTTTCCCGGCCGTTACTTGCGAAGCCTTGCCGTCGCTCTTGGCGGAGCTGTCCTTGACACCGGCTTTATCCTTGCCGCCCTTCTGCTTGTCCTTCTCGTCTTCGGCCGTCTTCTGTTCTAGCGCGGCAATCTTCACCTCCGCATCCTTCATCGCCTTCTCCCCTTTAGACAGAGACTTCTGAGGATCGAACGGAGGAGTGGGCGCGACATTGGCCGGCTTGCAACATTCATGTGGATGCGGCGTCGATACGGGAAGGACGATCCAGAACAACACGCTCAGGACCGCACCCGCCGCCGTAAAGGCCGTGAGCATCAAGCTCTGATCGGCCGGCACCCGAATCATGTCCCAGCGCGAAATCAGCCCCTGATAACTGTCCCCGGCAGGCTGCGCTCCCGCCGTCTTCCCTTCGACCAACTTCCCGAGTATGGAGAGACCGATATACGTCAGCGCGATCAATACGAGCAGAGACGCACTTCCCCAGGCCGTGAACTCGAGTCCGATGCGTTCGGCGACCGGCATACTTTTCAGCATGTCCATGTCGAGAATCGACTTCACGATCGAACGGGCAAGGTCGGTTGCTCCACCTTCAACCACCCAGAGCAGCGGCAGGTACAACGCGCCCGCAAGGGCAAAGCGAACCCATAAGGCCACCCCGAGTGAGTCCGGCGGCTCAATGCGCAAGCGCTCAAGAAATACGGTTCGAGCGACCAGACCCAAAGCCCAGATATCGATAGGAATCGATACGAGAAACAGCAACGGTAGTCCGGTGCCTTCACCGAAGTGAAAGCCGACTCCCAGGGAAATGACGAAAAATGCAAAGACACTCACCGGGCTCATGAGCAGCATCAGGAACGTAATCCCGAGCTTGGTCTCCAGATGGATCGTACCCATGGCCATAAACAACATGGCGAATGCCATCTTGATCGGCAGGGCGGTCCAACAGGCAGGCCAGAGAATGCTCAGCCCCAATTTGAATGACGACATCGTCTCTCGACCAGTCATGTGCCCAAGACCCTCCGCCTATTCCAAAAATTCGCGGTTGATGATTGCCGCCACGGTGAAAATAAGAATGCTCGCCATCACCACGATCCAGCTGATCAATGCAATCGGCCGCTTGAAGATATTGCGCTCCGGATCGCGATCAATGAACGGCAATGCCGCCAACAAGGCCATGAACACCCCTGGCAATGCAATCGCCCCCAGGAACTGTCCAAATTCTCCGGCGAACACTTTCAGCCGTAGCAACTGAAACAGAAACAAGAAGTACCATTCCGGTTCAGGATGGTAATCGCCGGGATCGGGGGTGGCCTCCTCCAGGAGTACGATCGGTTCCCAGAAGGCCAAGCTGCAAATACAGAGGAACACGGCGACCATCCCGACAATGTCTTTCCAGATTTGCCGCGGAAAGAAATAATCGGTCTTGGCCTTGATCTCTTCGACGCTGCCGCGGAACGGACCGGCAGGGCCGGCCTTCCGGAACAAGAAGAGGTGTAAGCCGGCCAATCCCATGAGCGCTGCCGGCAGAACCATGACGTGAATGACGAAGAAACGGCTGAGCGTCATCTGTCCTGGTGTCGCTCCTCCCTTCAGAAACCGGGCCATGAAGTCACCCAGCACCGGGGTTTTATCCATGATTTCGACGCCGACAGTCGTGGCCCAGTAGGCCCGCTGGTCCCAGGGAAGCAGATATCCGGTGAAGCCGAATCCCATCACAATGCCGAATAGGGCGAGACCCACCAACCAGATGAGTTCGCGTGGCTTCTTGTACGCACCCCAGAGAAAGACTTGGGACATGTGCGCAAAAACGCAGACGACCATCGCCGTTGAGCCCCAGAAGTGATAACTCAACAGAAACCATCCATAGTCGACCGTATGGATGATGTACTGGGTGCTGGCATAGGCGTGATCCGCGGTCGGCACGTAATAGAACATCAAGAGAATGCCGGTTACCGCCTGCATGATGAAGATGAAGAGCAACACCGAGCCAAAAACATAGGCCCACCTCGACCCTCCAGGGACGGGCTCGTTGAGCATTTTGGCTTGTAAAGTCTTCAGTCCGACTCGTTCGTCGACAAAAGCAAAGACTTTTTCAATGGCTGAGGGCTGCGTGGTCGTCGGCTGCGTAGTCGTATCCATTAGACAATCCGAACCTGGGCCTTAGTGCCCGCCTTGAATTCCATATCAATAATTGTGATCTCACCGGTTGCCGTGACCTTGATGGGAAGGGGGTCTAACGGTCGCGGTGCCGGTCCGTCCAAGACCTTCCCCGCCGCGTCGTAAATACTCAGGTGGCACGGACAAAGAAACACCTGGCCGAGCGTCTTATGCGTACGCCATTTGAATCCGCAGCCTAAGTGCGGGCATTTGCCCGAATACGCGATATAGGGGACGTCCTTTTTGTTCGTCCAGATATGTTTGCCGGCCGAATCCCGGAACTCCATATCCTTCCCCTGATAGACCGTCTCCAGCACTTTTGGAGTCGCCTTCAAGACCCAAACGTTTTTGTCGATTTCCTGTTCAGGCATGTACGCTTCTTTAATTTTGCGCTTGTACTTGAATTGGACCCCGACATCGTCCTGCTTGATCTTTCCGGAGTTGCCGATTTTGAGCCATTCATTGTCAAACGGGGAATACATCGGCTTCATCAGATATCGCAGGACCGGAAACGCAAGCGGGAACCCGATCAGGAAGCCGATAGCATGGGTGAAATTCGCGAAGAATGTCCGGCGCTTGACACTCCGTTCCAGTTCAGGAAACGGCACCAACACTTCGCCAGGGGTCACGTGGATCCGATCTTCAAGGTGGGCAATCTCCACCTCATGAGTCGTCACGTATTCATCCCGCTTGAAGGCCGGCAAGGCGGCAAACTCCGCCGAGGTGCCCCGGAGAGTGACCACTTCGTCACTGACGGCCTGGACCTGTCCCATCGGAACCTGGCGTTCGACTAAATCGGCCGTGCTCCCGCCCACGACGATATGACTGATTTCGTGGGAGAGCGGGTCCATAATGACCCGGCGCACCTCCCCGACTTCTCCGTCCGTACATCGAACTTTTGATTTGAGTTTCGGCTGCATGATGCTCACTTCATCTTGATCGGCTTCGGAGTGTTCACCGAAGCGTTCTTGTATCCGGCCAACCAGGTGGCCAATGCATCCACGTCCTTAGGCTCCATCAGGTCCTTATACTTGTCGGGCATCTTACCCTTCTCGTACTCCTGTTCGAACCCTTCCGCCTTGTAACTCTTCGGATCGAGAATCTTTCGGGCAATCTCTGCCGCCGGCAGAAGGTTGCCGATGTTATCCAGCTCAGGACCGCGCTTCTTTCCGCCTTCGCCATTGAGCTTGTGGCAGTTGTAACACTCTTGCAGCTGCCACTGTTCTTCACCCAACTTGGCGATATCACCGCTGGCAGCAGCCGTGGTGGCAGTCGGCGCACTCTCGCCGCCCGCTTTTTGATCGGCTGGAGCCT
>DAONAB010000073.1:0-11170 GCA_035400805.1 Nitrospira sp.
GTTCCGTACGATCGGCGGGTTCGACACCAGTTTTCCTGTCGCCGACAACGAGGACACAGACCTCTCCTACCGGGTCGCGACCGCCGGCTACAAGATCAAGTTCAAGCCGGCAGCGATTATCTATCATCAACATCCTGCGACACTGAAACAGTATCTTCGGAAAAAACATAGCCGGGCCTATTGGCGGGTGATGGTGTACAAACGGTTTCCGAGCAAGGCCATCCGTGATTCCTACACTCCACAAACACTCAAGCTTCAGATCGGCTCTGTCGTGCTCGGTGTGGGGGCGCTTGCGCTGATTCCGCTGGTGCCACATGCCAGCTATGTGGCGGCACTGGCCGGTGGCCTCTTCACGGTCACAGCGTTGCCGTTTCTCTGGCAACTGCCTCGCGAGGATCCGGGATTGCGACTGGCCGCACCATTCCTGTTGGTGTGCCGGGCCGCCGTCATGGCAACTGGGTTGATGCGAACCGTGCCGTTATTGATGAGTAAGACCAACTAAGATTCATGTTATCGAGAGGGAGGCGAGTCATGCGACGAATTCGTTACACATGCTGGGCTGTATGTTTCATGGTTCTGTGCCTGGCGGCCGCCGTGCAGGCATCCGAAACCGAGCCGGTCGCTGTTCCATCCCCAGAGGCAGGTTGGAGCGGTCCTTTCCGATTGGGTGCGGGCGACGTGCTCAATGTGTTCATCTGGAAGCACAAAGAACTGTCGACCATGGTCACCGTTCGACCGGACGGCAAAATCAACTATCCGTTGATCGGCGAGATCGAGGCCAAGGGGCTCACGCTGGGTGAGATCGAGGAACGGATCAACAAGCAGCTCAAGCAGCACATCCAGGATCCGCAAGTCACGGTGATCTTGGAGGCGACGCACAGCTTTCGCATTTTCGTCCTGGGTGAAGTGATGCAGCCTGGCGTCTTCGATCTCAAGGGGCCAGTGACCGTCATTCAGGCCTTGGCGATGGCGCGGGGGCTCACCACGTTTGCCTCTCGAAACAAGATTTTCATCGTCAATCCCGCTCGCGGCAACGAGCAGCGGATTCCGTTCAGTTACAGCAAGTTTGTTCAAGGAGAAGATACGAATCAAAATGTGATGCTTCGTCCGGGAGATACCGTGATCGTTCCGTAGCATAGGCAATCTCTTAATAATCCGGGACGAAAGCGAAGTCACGTGTCACAGAGAATGCAGTGCCTGCTCACAGCTGTGGGGGACAAGGGCGGGCGAGGTAGCGGACTGACGGGGAGAAAAGCGCCGGCCGGGGCGGGCTTCCGTTGGTTGCGTCTTCCGGTGGCGGCGGTGGCATTGGCTGCGGGCGTAGGGCTGGCTCCGCCCATTTTGACGGCGCAGGAACCGGACAACGCAGAGTTTGTTCGGCCTCAGCGTGAGTTTGGCGAATTGCCCTCGTGGCAGAACCAGATGGGGTATGAGCGGATACCGGTTTCGGAAAAGTTATTGTTAGGAGCGCCGATTCGCCGCGAGGGATTTACGCCGCGACTCACCATCACTGAAGAGTATACGGACAACGTCTTCTTTACGGCGCAGAATCGTGGGACGGACTACATCACCAAGATTGCGCCGGGGCTGGGTTACCGGACGTTCGGACGAGATGGACAACTTTCCATGGACTATTCGGTAGAGTCCAGAGTCTACGCGAATAACACGAATCAGAACCGAGCCGTGTCGCGGCAGAACGGGGAACTGTTCGGACTGTGGAATGTTAGCGACCGGACGACGCTGACGCTGTTTGAGCGGTTTGAATCGTTTCAGGATCCTACGGAGCAAGTGACACCCGGAGTCATGGCTGCATTCGGGCGAACCTCGATCAACCTCGGCGCCTTGATGATGCGCCATCGTCTGACACCGTCGGTTGATCTCTTGGCTAACTATGCCAACTTTCTATGGTCGACCGATGCTCCGGGAGCCATCAACAGTATGACCCATGAAGGCGAGGTGGGGGCGAGAGTTCGTGAGACGCAGTGGGGGCGCACCACCGTGAAGTATCGGTTTCGATTTTTCGATTTCCAGCAGGGGCGAGATTTTCAGTCACATTCCGCGCTGGTTGCCCAGGAGATCGATCTGTCGGAGACACTGGTACTCAGCGGAACAATCGGCGCGGTTCGTGTGGAGCCGAACCCTTCGACGGTCGAAGTTCTCGCACAGGCGTCAATCAAGAAGTCGATCGGGGACGCGTTGTATGAGCTGAGTTATATGCGCGATGTGTTTCCTCCGTCGGGGGGACTGAGTCAACCGCTGGTCGGAGATTTTATCCGCGCGTCGACCAAAATCCGCCTCGCGAATAATTTTCTCTTTGATGCCGGGCTGACGTGGATTCTCACGAGCACCAGATCTGACGATTTGACGGTACACACGCTGAAATGGAATGTCGGCATTTCGTACACGCCGGCATCTTGGCTTGTGGCTAGACTGGGGTACGACATGTTCGACCAGCGTGAAGACATTTTGGGCACGTCTGCCAATCGCCTTGCGAACAAGGTCAGCCTGCGGATGATCGCGACATTCTGACGTTGTGCGTACGCTGAGGAATCGGTGAAACCCGGGGAGACTCCGAAAGCAGAGCAGTAAGGTGGAAGGGAATATGGCAACAGTGAGTGGCGAGCTTCGTATCCTCTTTATCGCGCCGGCTCCGCGTGCCGGGACGGTGCAATATACCCACAATTTGGCCAATGCGCTGGTGGAACGGGGGCATCGCGTCACGCTGGTCACAGGTATTGGATTCGAATTGGCAGACTATCCGAGAAAGTATAAGGCGTTGGAGGTCTTTGATCGGTATCGGCCCAGGCCGCTGCGGCTCTGTCGGTTTGTCTGGCATTGCCTGACTTTCCGGCCGCAGATTATCCATCTGCAGGGGGCGCAACATCCGGCCCTGTACATTCTTCTATGGGCGATGTTACGGCTCTTGGGCAGCGCCTCGTTCGTCTATACTCCCCAGGACGTCTTGCCCAACTCATTACGACCCTATCATATCCGCGCGTTCCGTTTTCTCTATGCCCGCATGCGGCATGTGTTTCTCAATGCCAAACAGAATCAGCCGCTGGTCGTCGAGCATTTCGCGGTGCCGCGTGACCGGATCACGGTGCTTCCGATCGCCGATCTTACGGCGTTTGTGCGGGAACACGTGGCCGGTGAGCCGCCGGACATTCCTGCCGCGTCACGGGTGGTGTTGTGTTTCGGATTGATTGAGCCGAGGAAAGGGATCCATACGCTCCTCTCCGCCGCGCCGGAGGTACTTCGGCAGGTGCCGGATGCCTTGTTGTTGATTGTCGGGAAGCCGCTGATGGACATTGCGCCGTTGCAGCGGCAGCTCACCGATTTGGGCTTGCAGGAGCGGGTGCGATTGGTGCCGCAGTACGTGAGTTTTGCGCAGATGGCCGGCTATTTTACTGCCGCGCGGCTCTTGGTGCTGCCGTACGAAAACGGATGGAATAGCGGTGTCTTGGCTTCTGCCTTCGGATTCGGGAAACCCGTGATTGCCACGCGAGTGGGTGGGTTCGATGAGGTCGTGAGCGACGAATCGACGGGGTTGCTCGTGCCCCCGAAGGATCCGGCAGTGCTGGCGCAGGCGATCGTTCGACTGTTGCGCGATGATGTGCTGTATGCGCGCATGGTCACGAATGTTCGGCAGGCAGCCGCGGAGATTTCGTGGGAGGCGATTGCACGGATTACCGCGGCTCGGTACGCGGACGTCGTAGGGATCGGAGCGGATTGTGCAGTATCGCAAGCTCGGTAACACCGGCCTGACGCCGTCGGTGCTGGGGTTCGGATGCTCGATGATCGCTTCGCTGGCGACACGGTACTCGCGCACCGAAGTGGAGGCGAGTCTTCGTGAGGCCAGGGAGGCGGGTATTACGTTTTTTGATACAGCCGATGTCTATGGTCAGGGTGATAGTGAACGCCTGCTTGGGAAGCTGTTTCGGAGCGGGGGCGAAGGAATGATTCTCTGTACCAAGGCCGGGTTGACGGTCGGTTCGATGGAACCTGTGGTACGACTGGCAAAGCCGGTTGTGAATTCAATCCTGCGGCGTTGGCGGACTGCACGAGTCGCGACGACGCAGGCGCGTCGCCGGCAGGAACGGCAGTGTTTTGAACCGGACTATCTTTCCGGACGAATCGAGGGGAGCTTGCGTCGGCTCAACGTGGATCGGATCGATCTGTTCTTGTTGCACAACCCCCCGGTCGATGTGCCGCAACGTGATGCGGTGTTCGAGCTGCTGACCCGTTTCATGGCGCAAGGTAAACTTCGGCAGTTCGGCGTGTCCTGTCGGTCGTTGGACGAAGCCCAAGTCTGGCTCGGACAGCCGGACGTCACTTGTGTCCAAATTCCTATCGACCGCAGCCGAATCGAGGCGGCCATCCCGGTGTTGGAGCGCGCACAGGCCCAACAGGTGGGCGTGATCGCGCGGGAGGTGTTTGCGCATGATGTACTGGCCAAAGGCTCCGTGTCCGATGCATTAGGTCCGCTGGTGGAGCGTGCGGAGATCGGCGTCGTGCTGGCGGGAATGAGTTGCCGGCGGCATGTGCAGGAGAATGTGCGTGCGATGGACGTCGCGATGAGGTGTAGCCATGTTGCTTGATGCGCGATCGATTTCCGACGGAGAGACCCTCACGGCCGACGTGTGCATTGTGGGCGCAGGTGCCGCCGGTATTACCCTGGCGATGGAGCTGCTGGCCACCGGTCTGACCATTATTGTATTGGAAGCCGGTGGGAAGTCGAAAGCCGGACCGAGTCAGGGCCTCTACCAGGGAGAGCTAAACGATCCGGTCCGTCACTTGCCGTTGGATCAGGCTCGTTATCGCCAACTCGGAGGCACGACATCTCTGTGGGGTGGACGCTGCATTCCGTTCGATTCCCTCGATTTTGATCAACGCGAGTGGATCTCGCACAGCGGCTGGCCGTTTCCGCAGAAGGAGATCGACGGCTATTACCGACGTGCCCATTCCTATTGTGAGTGTGGCGAGTACGACTACCGTGTGTCGACCGCGCTCCCCGGTGCGCCACCTTCGATGCTGCCTGGTTTTGAGGACGGGGATGTGAATACGTCGGGCATCGAGCGATGGAGTCCGCCGACGCAATTCGGGAAGGTCTATCGGCCGATTCTCACACGTGCGGACAATCTGCGTGTTCTGCTGCACGCCCTTGCGGTTGAATTACAGCCCTCATCGGACGGCAAGCGGATCGATTCGGTCGACGTGGCAACCTTTAGCGGCCGTCGCTTTACCGTACGCGCGCACACCACGGTGTTGGCCGGCGGCGGGTTGGAAACGACGCGACTGCTGTTGGCTTCTCGACGTGTGCATCGGGAGGGAATCGGCAACCATTCGGATTGGTTGGGACGCGGGTATATGTCGCATATTCACGGCGTCATCGCGAGTGTCACGCTCACGGCAGGACAGGATGTCATGTTCGGGTACGAGGCCGATCCGCAGGGTGTCTTCTGCAGACGTCGCATCGCGTTCTCGGAAGAGGCTCAGCGTCGGCACCGTCTCTTGAATCTGTACATGCTGTTGGACCGCCCCTTGGTGGGGGATCCGGGCCACGGTAATGCGGTCCTTTCTGCAGCGTTTTTGCTCAAACGTTTGTTGGGAGGGAGGCAGCAGGAGGAGTTAGGGAAGGGGAAGTACTCGCTCTATTGGCGGCATATCAAAAATATCCTGGCGGGTTCCCCCCAGGCCTTGTCGGTACTCCCAAAGTTCGGTCGAAAGCGGCTGCTCCAGCGTCGACGGATTCCTTCGCTGCTCATGCGGTCCCGCTCAAACACTTATTACCTCTACTTCCAGAGTGAACAGGTGCCTCATCGGGACAATCGCGTGATGTTGGATGATGCGCGTGACGAGTTCGGCATGCCGCGGTTGCGGCTTCATTTCGAAGTCACTGAGCAGGATCGGCAGAGTGTGCAACGGGCGCATGAGCTTATCGATCAGGAACTACGCCGGCAGAATTGCGGGTACTTGACCTATTTGGGGAACGATGTGTCGCAGTTGATGCGCGACGTGAAGGCGGTGCTGGGTCATCACATCGGAACCACTCGTATGTCTGCAGACCCCTCGCAGGGCGTGGTCGACGAGCAGTGCCGTGTGCATGGAGTGGCGAATCTGTTTGTCGCCAGCAGTTCGGTGTTTCCGACATCCAGCCACGCCAATCCGACGTTGACGATCGTCGCCATGGCGCTGCGGCTCGCCGATCATCTCAAGGCAATACATTCCGGCGTCACGCGAGTCTGAGAAATTATTTCTGTGGGAAAGGGGAACACTATGTATTGGAAAAACAAACGCGTACTTGTCACCGGGGGCGCGGGTCAGATCGGGTCCCATCTCGTGGCGCGGCTCGCTGCTGCGGGCGCGCAGGTAACCGTGGTGGACAATCTGTGGCGTGGAAAGAAGTCGAATCTGCTCGGTGAGGACGGGGCGCCGGTGATCGACATGGAAAGCCGGTTCTTGGAACTGGATCTGTGCGACTATCGGAATTGCGAACGGGCGACAGAGGGGCAGGATATCGTCTATCACCTGGCCGATGTGGTCGCCGGCATCAACTATGTGTTCGGCAACCAGTTCTCGCTGTTCAACACGAACCTGATCGTCGACTCCAATATGCTGCGGGCGGCCATCGCCAGCAAGGTGTCGTCCTATGTGTATGTGGGAACCGCATGCAGCTATCCGGCTGAACGCCAAAGCAAATTGAACCCGCCGCCCTTCAAGGAAGACGATGTCTATCCCGCATCACCGGAGTCATCCTACGGGTGGAGCAAACTGATGGGCGAAATGGGCTGTGATTTGGCCCGCAAGGAGAAGCTGCTGGATATCGGAATTCTTCGGTTCCACAATGTCTACGGGCCCCACTGTGAAATGTCCCCCGAAAAATCGCAGGTGATTCCATCCCTGATCCGTAAGGCCGTCCGGCATCCCGACGAGGAATTCGTGGTATGGGGATCGGGCAAGCAGCGCCGCGCGTTCGTGTTCGTAAGCGATATCGTGGACGCGTTGGTGTCAGTGGCCACCAAAGGCATGAATCAGGGAGTGATTCAGATTGGCCCCGATTACAGCACCTCGATCAAGGAGATCGCGGAACTGGTGTGTGCCATTTCTGGAAAGCAGATCGATATCCGGTTCGACACCAGCAAGCCCGAAGGTGATGTCGACCGAGCGGCCGATTGGACCAGAGCGCGCGATATCCTCGATTGGTCGCCCACGACGAGTATACAGGAAGGACTTGAGCGGACCTATGCCTGGTGTGAACGCCAGGTCTTTCAAAGCGTAGGGCGGTAGGAAGCGGCCGGGTTCTCTCAGGTAGATCCAGCGAACTGAATGTGTGATGGCCCAGGCTGGCTGGGTCCGAGTATCCCAGTTGTAACAATGAAGTGAGGCAACACCGTGAAGAAAGCATTGATCACCGGCATCAGCGGGCAGGATGGGTCGTATCTCGCAGAGTTATTGTTGGCGAAGGGTTATGAGGTCCATGGCATTATCCGGCGCTCCAGCTCCTTCAATACCGGCCGCATCGATGCGATCTATCAGGATCCACATGTTGCCGAACCGAGACTGCGGCTGGTCTATGGGGACCTCAACGATGCCAGTTCGCTCAATAAAATTCTGCGTACGATTCAGCCGGATGAGATCTACAACCTGGGCGCGCAGAGCCACGTGCGCGTGAGTTTCGATGTGCCTGAATATACTGCGGAGGTGACGGCATTGGGGACCGTCCGTCTGTTGGAAGCCATTCGCGAATCCGGTATCCAGCCCAAGTTTTATCAGGCTTCCTCCAGCGAGATGTTCGGCAAGGTGCAGCAGATTCCGCAACGGGAGAGCACACCGTTTTATCCCCGGAGCCCCTATGGCGCCGCCAAGGTCTATGCACACTGGATTACGGTCAACTATCGTGAGGCCTACAACCTGTTCGCCTGTAGCGGCATTCTCTTCAATCATGAATCGCCCCGGCGAGGAGAGACGTTTGTCACCCGGAAAATTACGCGAGCGGCGGCCCGAATCAAGCTGGGGGTGCAACAGGATCTGTATCTCGGGAACCTCGACGCCAAGCGCGACTGGGGGTTCGCCGGCGATTACGTGCAGGCGATGTGGATGATGTTGCAAGCGGATCAACCGGATGACTACGTGATCGCGACCGGCGAAACGCATACGGTGCGGGAATTTCTCGACCGCACCTTCGGCTACCTTGACCTGGATTGGAACCAATACGTGAAAATCGATCCGCGTTACTACCGTCCGACCGAGGTCGACCTGTTGATCGGCGATGCCACGAAGGCGAAAAAGATCCTGGGTTGGGAGCCGAAGGTGTCTTTCGAAGAGCTCATCGTGATGATGGTTGAGGGTGATCTACGCGCCGAACGGGGCATTCTCAATGGCACCAGGGGAGCACGCTAATCATGTCGTATTGGACGGACAAACGAGTGGTGGTGACGGGTGGAGCCGGGTTCTTGGGGGCGGTAGTGGTGGCACAGCTTCGGCAGCAGGGTTGTCGCAACATCGTGGTCCCTCGGAGCATCGACTATGATCTTGTGGACATGAGCGCCGTCAGGCGGCTGTATGCGGACGCAACCCCTGATTTGGTGTTGCACCTGGCTGCCCGCGTGGGTGGGATCGGGGCGAATCAAACCCATGCCGGTCAGTTTTTTTACGACAACCTGATGATGGGAACTCAGTTAATGGAGGTTGGGCGCCAACGGAACTTGGAGAAATTTGTGGCCTTGGCGACCATCTGTTCGTATCCCAAATATACGCCGATACCTTTTCGTGAGGAGGAGCTCTGGACGGGATATCCGGAAGAGACCAATGCCCCTTATGGATTGGCCAAGAAGATGATGCTCGTCCAGGCCCAGGCGTATCGGCAGCAGTATGGATTCAATGCGATCGTTCTGTTTCCGGTAAACTTGTATGGTCCGGGGGACAATTTCGATATGCAGACCTCGCATGTGATTCCGGCCTTGATCAGGAAATGCATGGAAGCAAAGGAGCGAGGTGACGGCCGGGTTGTGTTGTGGGGTGACGGCTCACCGTCCCGCGAGTTCCTCTACGTCGATGATGCCGCTCGCGCCATTTTGCTGGCCGCCGAGCATTACAACGGGAATGAGCCGATCAATTTGGGAACCGGGCATGAGATTACTATCCAGGCATTGGCTCATTTAATCGCCGATGCAGTTGGGTTTACCGGTGAGATCGTCTGGGATACCGCAAAGCCGAACGGGCAGCCGCGTCGCTGCCTGGAAGTGAGTCGCGCCAAACAATTGTTTGGGTTCGAATCAACTACAGCCTTTACGGACGGCATTCAGAAGACCGTTTCCTGGTTTCAAGCCAATCGGGCGCGGGTGCGAGAGGTGGTGTTCTAATTTTCACGATTCGCATCCATGCTAAGCGGGAGCTGCCGCGTCCCGTTTAGCATGGATATGACTGCGGTTCGTTGTGAAGCCGTAAGCACGACCTCACCTGCCACCGTGTAACCATATCTGCGATCGACCGAACACGGTCATGAATGTAGCCGGCTAATTGACGCAGTTCGGGTGCAGTTTCCCATCTGACAAATACACACACGAGTGAAACATGGCTGGGTTTGCTGTGATCGTGTTTTTCAGAGCCGTGGCCTGCTGTGTTCCTGGACGGATCAGGCAATCGAAGGGAAACACCCCGGGGATCATCCACGACGGATGTGCAGACCACATTGTAAACCCATTAATCTGCGGGTAACCCACAATGAGACGCGACAAACCGGTGGCGATTTTTTGTGCCGCCCAGTTTGAATTCTGCTGAGTTCCATCCGGAAATCCAAGCTCCATAAAGAACACCGGCTTGGTTGGAGCCACCGTTTTTACTTCTCGCAATACCGAGTCCAGTGCCGCGAAGTGATTGTCGATGGGGATGACATAGTCTTGGGTGAGCCCAGGCCAGTCCTTCGCATAGTAATCGATCATGTAGAAGTCGAGGCTGACCCAGTCCACATATTGATCCCCCGGATAAAAATTGGCGAAGGAGTGGCAGCTCTGCAGGAGTTGTTTCGCGTAAGTTTTGTCGACCGTAGCCGGAAGATCCGCCACGTCATAATCGATCTGATTCAGTTGGTGGACCGCCCACCCCATCGAATCGAATGTAAGAAATTTCAGACCTTCCCGACGAACAAAAAAATCATAGTAGTACCGTTGGGCCGCTTTGAGGCGTTCTACCCCATCGCATACTTGAGGGGTTCCGATGTCACTGTATAGAGCGCTGTAGGGAAGCGTGGACGGGTTAAACTCCGCAAAGCCTCGCTTGTTTTCAATCGCCCACTGTAACGATTTGTCACCGATCGGCCCGAAGCCGCCGAAGTAGTCAGCTCCGATCCCATTGGGTTCGCGGCCCGAGATAAAAAACGTCGGCTTTCCATATTGCCGGAGCTCACCGGCGAACCGTCGAAGTTCCGCGTCATAGACTCCGTTGAGTAATTTGTCGACCGTGAAACCTTCGGGAGCCTCTGACTCCCCCGGTGCAGGGTGAGTGTTGTAGGCTTGGACGACGATCACCTTCCCATCCTGCCAAGCGAGGTTGGCAGCTTGCACGTCGAAATGGGGCTGTCCCGCTGCATCATATCCGTTGGCCCAGGTCCCTCGATATTTGGACCATAGCGCAGTCTTGCGTCCGCTTGCCGATTCGAATGTTGCGATATCGTTCTGAAGCCATTCGTATTGTCCCAGATATAGGCCGCCTGCGGGAGGAGGAACGATCTTGAGGACCGAATAGTCTCGTGCGGTCGTGGTTTGACTCACGGGAGGTGTGACAGGCTGCGTTTGTAGCTGGCGTTTTCGAAATAAGCGTGTTTGGGCGTCGGCCGGTGTGGACGAGTCGAACGAGACCCAAATGCCAGCAATAAAGCTGAGAACGAGGATTGCTGTAAGGTGTATTTTCACGATAAGCCCTCCGAGTATCTAGTCCTGATACTCAGCAAGGGTCGTACCATGCGGAGAAAGGGATCCAAACTCAAAAATTCATGGAAAAACGGCAGTTACCTACGATCATACCCCCGGGAGCCAGGCACATTCTTGAACAGAACGCGGGGGGGACCATTCAGTACACATTGCCAATGGGAATTCGCTTGGAGGCAGTAGCGTTGGCTCCCTAGGATTTCTCCGGCTCAGTCCCCGGAATGCATTCCTGTGGCATGAGTTCG
>DAONAB010000074.1:0-10945 GCA_035400805.1 Nitrospira sp.
TTGACATCTTATCTCATCGTACCGTTCTCAATCACTTACAGTAGAGGCAGAGGCAGGAGAGGAACCGATCTGACTCGATCTGGCAAGGTAGTCCTGCCACAATTTAGCCACATAAGTAGGCTATGGATTGTGAAGGATCAGAAGAGGGCTTGAAGGAGTGACTTGGCTGTGTTCCAGATTGCCAGCGAGCCAGAAGATGCGCTGATGATCCGCTCAAAACCTTCAAGGATCGTCACGCCGATTGCGGCCTGGCGCTTTTCCCTTGGCAGAGCAGCCTGATTTGCAAGGTGAGACAAGTGCTCGATGGCTGCTTTCTACTTTTCCGGTGACAGGTCTGACGATGCGAGTACAGCCTCACTGAGTACGTGAAGAGTGTTGGTGAGTTCAGGTGAACCAGCATTTTGAACGTTGTCGAGCGCCACATTCAGGCTTTTAATCTGCCCCGTGGTAATGGCTCCGATGACGCCGTTATCTACTCTGATGTTGTGCACCGTATTTCCAGTGTGAATGGTGGGTTGTGGAATTTCAAAACGAGCAACGACGCCAGAACCTCCAGTCATGGTTTCCATTTGGTCTGCTATCTGATTCAGCAGCGAGGCGTTGCGTGCGTACATTTTGTCTGCAATTCTCCGCGTGGTAACGGAGGAGCTCTCCTGCCTTATTGGCATGTGACCTCTTGTTCCCCTGCGGGAACGAAGGTTTTTTTATGCCCTCGTTTTTGTGGGATCCGCGTGGCCAGCGTATCGCCTGTGCCGGGGATCAACTGGAGAAAAGGGTGTGCCGAGACCTGCTGAAGGACAGCATCCAGACGTTCAACCCGTCGTTCAACAAAATCCGTCAAGGTGCGGGGAGGGTTGAGCATGCCGAACAGAATATGGGCATCCGCTCCACCCACGTCCAGATCCGCCAAAACCACCCGCTTGCCTTGCTGAGCCAATAAGATGGACAGATTGGCGGCGCGGTTTTCTTACACCGCCCTTGCCTGAGCCGATTGAAACGATCATCGCCATAAGGAATGGTCTCTCACCGTTGTATGTGTCGCCGGTTCTTCTTTCGGTCTGCAGGAACCAAAACCTTAGCCCCTATGCTTCACTCCGCGTTGCTCGCTCTCTCAAACTACAAGAAATTAAACTCGTCCGCACATTTTTCTTTAGATTTCTGAAGCTATTGCCGATACCGGAGGCGAGCTTTGATAAAGAACGGAGGAGCCATGTTCAAAATTGAGGAATCGGCCGACGGAGCGACGCTCACGATAATACCGGTTGGACGCTTCGACGCGAGGATGCATCGTACGTTCCTGGAAGCCTACACAACGCGGCCTGTCCCGTCGAGTCACTACGTGGTTGATTTTGCCCAAACGGAGTATATCGACAGCACAGGACTTGGCATGTTGTTAAAATTACGCGAGTTTGCCGGTGGCGGAAAAGCCCGTGTCCATCTCCTGAAGTGCTCCCCTCAAATTAAAAGCATTCTCTCTATCGCAAATTTTCACTCGTTGGTCACCATCCCATGAAAGTCCTTGTAGCAGACGATACGGTTGTGAATAGGCAGATTTTACAAGTCTTGCTGCGCAAGGACGGTCACAGCGTGGTGTTGGCTGAGAACGGGAAACAAGCTGTCGCCCAGTTTGAAAAAGAACAGCCGGAATTGGTCATTATGGACTTGATGATGCCGGAGATGGACGGCAAAGAGGCAACTTCGCTGATCAAACAGCGAACCGGCGCGCGCTTCGTGCCGATTATTTTCTTGACCGCCGTGACCGATGAAACAGGTCTGACCGAATGTCTTGCCTCCGGAGGGGATGATGTGCTCACAAAACCGTATAGTCTTCCCCTCCTACGGGCGAAGCTCTCAGCCTGGTCACGCGTGCAGGAACTCCACGCGCGAGTTACTGAACAGAAGCAGGAACTTGAATCGTATCGTGACCGCTCGCTCCATGAAATCGATGTGGCAAATGAGATTCGCACAAAAATTCTGGCGACTCCCTGCATGGAGCGAATGGGCATCAACTACCATGTGGCGCCTGCGACCATCCTTGGCGGCGATGTCGTATTAGCCGGGACGACTCCGACCGGCATTCTTCATGTCCTCGTGGGCGACTTCACGGGCCATGGGTTGTCCTCCGCAATCGGTGCATTACCGTTGGCCGACGTGTTTTATCGAATGACCGAACGAGGGCACGCGCTTGGGGATATTTTACGGGAGATCAATCGCAAGTTGAACCACACGATGCCGATCGGAATCTTCTGTGCAGCCAGCGCAATCGAAATCAATCCGGTCCGCAGCCGGGCATCGGTGTGGAACGGCGGGCTTCCACCCGTCTTGGTCATCAATCCGAGTGCGGGGGTTCGGTTGCAATGGGCATCGCAGCATCCTCCCCTAGGGGTGCTGTCTGCCCAAGAGTTCATGCCGAATCTGGAAACGTATGACATACAGCCGGGCGACCGAATGATTCTGTATACGGACGGCGTGATCGAAACGCGCAGCCCATCGGGGGATCTGTTCGGCGAGCCTCGGGTTCATGAGGCTGTCACGCAAGGTCCGGCGTTGCATACCTTCGAGAAACTCGTGGCCACACTCACCGCTTTCGCCAATGGAGGTGCCCAAGAAGACGATATTACGATAGTCGATGTCTCTTGCGATATCGTTCTCGAACGATCCGCAGTACGGGTTAATCCGCCCTCACGGGAGCGTTCGTGGCAGCTTCCCTGGCACATCGAGGTCCGATTGGGGCCTGACACGATGCGGACCGAGGATCCACTACCGGACTTGATGCAGCTAGTGAGCTTGCTCCCCGGCCATGCTCGACACCGGGAGCGCTTTTTCACCGTGTTGACGGAACTCATCTCGAATGCAATCGACCATGGCGTACTGGGAATACAATCGAATCTGAAAACGTCGCCCGATGGATTCGACGCCTATTACCAGGAGCGCGACCGACGCCTGGCCGCATTGCAAGACGGCTATGTGCAGATCTCCTTAACGCATACTCCATCTGCGAGCGGTGCCAGATTGATCGTGCGTGTCGAAGACAGCGGGGCGGGATTCGATGCTATCCACCCCGCCGCACCCTTGTCCATGAATGATTCGATGTTCGGTCGCGGGCTCGCGCTCGTCCGCGCACTGTGTCAGAAGGTGACATTCCATGGCGCTGGCAATTGTGTGGAGGCAATTTATAGCTGGGACTGACGACTATTGAAAACAGTGCGGCGTGCCTTAAGTCTAACGAGTATTCCTCCGATACATTAGTCGGAAGGGGTAGGCGCCGGTGACCTGCCTACGAAATCTGGTTCTTTCTAATAAGGAGAGAGTGTCATGCTGAATGCCATGCGACGATTTTTCCACGAGGAAGACGGTGCGGCGGCCATTGAGTACGCATTGATCGCATCTGCGATCGCTGTGGTCATCGCCACGGCAGCGTTTACGCTCGGCGGCAATATCAGGAACATGTTCACGCGATTGGCCGGCCTGATTCGCTGAACCCATGGCTTTGTCGGATCTCCCTTCGAGGTGACGATGGACATGATGCTATTCGTTCTGGTCGTGGTGATCCTCGGGGCGGTCAGCGACGCGGCGAGGGGCCTGATTCCGAATTGGCTCACGATGGCAGGTGTGAGCGGTGGCATCACCTTACAGACCGCACACGATGGCCTGAGTGGCCTGGTCGGTAGTCTGGCCGGGTACTGTGTCGGCATCGCTCTGCTGATCGGGTTCTATGCGTGCGGAGGAATGGGGGCCGGAGACGTGAAACTTCTTGGCGCGGTCGGAAGCTGCTTAGGACCGTTCGGCGTGATGCAGGCCGCCGTGGCCATCGCCCTGTTCGGCGGGCTCTATGCACTGGGCGTCAGTTGCCGGCACCGGGGATGGCGGATGATGCTGCGGTCCGTCTATGCAGGGTGTCTGACGATCGCGCTCACCGGTTGTCCGGCACCCTCTGCAACGTCGACCGGTCCAGAACCGTTGCTCCGGTACGGTATCGTGATCGCGCTCGGGACGACACTGACCCTGTGGTGGCGAGGAGATCTGGCGTTGATCTCTTGACGGATCGTATGAATAGCCGGGAGACGGTGGCACCCTGTCACCCCCACGGCGGAAGCAGAATGAACTTCTCAGCGGCATACCGGGGAGACCGCGTGACCCGTTATTAGGCCGGTGGTGACGTTGTATCGCGAGGAACATATCCATGGCGCTGACATCTCGGCAACGGGCACTCCTTGTGATCGGGCTGGGGGGAACGATCGGAGCGGTGAGCAGCCTACTCGCATATGGCTATGTCCAGCAACTACTGGATGAGACGCGAACCGAACTCAGCGCGAACAATCGAATGACGTCCGTCGCCGTGGCTGCCCACGCGCTTCCCTGGGGAACCGTGTTGTCCGGTGATGCCGTCCGTGTGGTGTCTTTTCCCTCCGAGAGCGTCCCTGATGGGACCTTCCCGTCGGACGATGAACTGATCGGTCGCGTACTGTTGACGCCGCTTGCCTCGCAAGAACCTATTCTTGTCTCGAAACTCGCGCCGACCGACGTCACGACCGGCGGCATCGCGGCCATCACCCATCCCGAGAAACGCGCCATGGCCATCAAAGTGGATGATGTCACGGCAGTCGGAGGGATCCTGAAATCAGGCGACCACGTGGACGTTCTGACCACCATGTCTCGAGTGCTGAACGGCGGCGAGTCAGCCACGAAGCTGGTGTTAGGCGACATTACCGTGTTGTCGACCGGATTTGATTCGTCTTCTGCCAAAGAAGATGAGTCGCTTCTCTCAGGCCAGAAGGTCTCGCGTACACCGCCGACCGTCGTCACGCTGGAGGTGACTCCCCACGAGGCGGAGCGGCTGTCACTCGCATCAATGGAAGGAAAAGTGCATCTGGCGCTCAGAAACCCGCGCAGCGCGACGACCGTCACGACACCGGGTGCGACCGTGTCATCGCTCTTCGAGGCCCAGAGGTCAGACCCACAGAGGACGTCTGAGACTGTGTCGCGACAACGAAGAATCGTTCGTGACCGGCCCTCCGATCGAATGATCCGCGCGAGCGCGAGGGAGCAGGCTCACGCATCGAGCGCCGAGCCGACGGCAGACGCGTCGACAACTGTGGGTACACTGCCTCGGCTTCAGCCCTATGTGCATAGTCAAGCAGCGGTGGCGACTGGTGCGGAAGCGGGAGGCGCGCTCGCGTCCCCCGACAGCACCGGCCTCAACAGGCCGGATGAAACCCGGACTCCCGCGCGCACGTCAACCGGCGACCGGGAAGGCAACACTGTGGCGGCGGCACCGGTTCAGGACGGTTCCATCGCCGACGCAGCGATCCGTCCGCCGACAGTGTCGGTGGAAGTAATCCGGGGCGCTTCACGGACGGAAGTAAAGTTTTAGCTGCTCGATAGGCAGAGAAAGGTATGTGACAGA
Organism: Nitrospira sp.; assembly: GCA_035400805.1. Taxonomy (GTDB): domain Bacteria; phylum Nitrospirota; class Nitrospiria; order Nitrospirales; family Nitrospiraceae; genus Nitrospira_A. Next base: position 5,408 of record DAONAB010000074.1, read on the forward strand.
GACAATGGGTGGCGTGCGGAATCAACAGGTGAGCTGGTGGAAACTGATCTTCTGGGGCGCCTTCGCTGTAATCTCGGCGCAACCTTGCTCGGCTGCTGAGTGGGAAACACGACCTGTCGAACGGGTGTCCGTCACGATCGGAAAATCGATGCTCATCGAAACGTCGGCATCGCTTGCCCGAGTATCCGTGGCCGATCCACGGGTGGCCGATGCGCTCGTGCTGAGCCCTCGTCAGGTGTACTTGATGGGAAAAACCGCCGGGGTGACGAACCTCACCTTATGGAACACCACCGGCGAAGTCTTTGCCGCCTATGACGTGGTGGTGTCTCCGGATGTCTCGCGCCTCCAGGAACATCTCCACGCCCTCTTTCCTGACGAGAAGGCCCTTCGAGTCATGACGACGCAAGAGCATATCGCCTTGAGCGGTACCATGACCAGTTCGGCAGCTCTGACACAAGTCCTCGCCGTGACCGAAACCTATGCGCCGGGCAAGGTGCTGAATCTCCTGCAGGTCGGTGGAAGCCATCAAGTCATGCTGGAGGTCCGTGTTGCGGAAATGGACCGGACGATGTTGCGGAGGATCGGAGTCAATCTCTCCTATGTGAACGGATCCGGCAGTCAATTCGGCGCATCGGTCCTCAAGAGACTGGCGTCCCCTCTTCCTTCCGGCGACGCCTCATCCGTCCTTTCGCCGCTCGGTGCTGTGCCGCCCTTCGGATTCGGGCTGGGGCAAGCCGTGAACGCCTTGTTTCGCTTTCAGAGCGGGTCGGCCAATTGGACCGGTTTCATCGATGCTTTGAAGGAAGACAATCTGGTGAAGGTACTGGCGGAACCGACGTTGATCGCCTTAAGCGGACAGGATGCGCAGTTCCTCGCCGGTGGAGAATTTCCGATTCCCGTCCCGCAAGCCTTCGGCGTGACCACCATTCAGTTCCAGAAATTCGGCATCCAGCTCAATTTCCGCCCGGTGGTGTTGAGCGCGCGCCAGATCGCCGTCACCGTGACACCGGAAGTCTCGGAGTTGGATTTCGCGAACGGGCTCTCGATACAAGGCTTTGTCGTGCCTGCGATTACGACGCGGCGCGCCTCCACCATGGTTGAATTGGAGGACGGCCAGAGTTTCGCCATTGCGGGTCTGCTCAGGGAGAGTGTTCGGGAAACGGTCTCGAAGTATCCGGTCCTCGGCGATATTCCCATCCTCGGCGCGTTGTTCCGCAGCGCGCAATATCAGAAGAATGAAACGGAACTGGTCATCATTGTCACGCCGCATTTTGTCAGGTCGATGACGGATGCGCAGATCACGCTGCCCACCGATGGGTATCTGGACCCGGACGACGTCGATTTTTACCTAAAAGGTCGCTTGCCGAGTCGACAAGGTAGCGCATCGGACATGCGTGGCGTGGAGGTGCCAGCCGGTCGTGAAGGAAAATCGCACGAGGCTACCGGCCTCATGATTCCCTGAGCATCGGTCCATCACGGGCGCCGGTGACAAGCAGACTGCCGTAGGAAGGAGCGAGGAAAATGAAACACGAAGCGATTTCGGCGGCCATGGCCTTGACGGCCCTGTTGTTGACCGGTTGCGCAAGTCCGCCGCAGATGCAAGAGAAATTCGGCAAATCGCTGGCGGCCCTGAAGGCAGCGCAGATCGGAACGTCGGACAGCCGGCGGAGTGACCTTGAAGCCTTGGATGGGCTGGCGGCGGAGATGGTCATGCGTGGCTATCGCAGAACGTTCGATCGTTCACAAGACGGTGGAATGGTTGCGCCACCGTTGCCTCCTCCGGGGATGAAAGAGGCGATCGGCGCCGCAATGCCTCCGTCGGCGGACAACGTACATCCGTAAACGGACCGCCTGATGCGTAAGCCCCCCGAGCTCGGACATGTCGAACACGACCGCCACTGCCTGGGGTGTACCGGAGACGTCGCCACGAATGCGCGTGAGGATGTAGGGGTGACGTTCCACCGCTATTTGTTCAGCCCTAGGCATTACGACAACCGCCGGTTCGCCAGCCGGTGGCCTCGATTGCCAGGCAGTATGAACCAGCGAGGCGCCGCTGCCGTTGAGTTTGCCCTCTTGCTTCCCGTCTTGATCATGGTTCTGTTCGGGATCATCGAGTTCGGCGTTGCGTTGTCCCGGCAACAGGTGCTGGCCACGGCTAGTCGGGAGGGGGCGCGTCTCGGCATTCGACAGTCCGTACCGAGGCCGACTGCTGCCGACATTCAGGCACTGGCACGCAGGGTGTTTACCCAGGCAGGAGTGACCGGCGTGACGCCCATGATTGCCGTCACTGGCGCGGGTGGCCCTAGCGGGACCGATCTGACCGTGACGGTGTCGGCACCCTATCAGTTTTATGTGATGGCAAATGTCATCCCGGCACTCAGAAGAACTGTGACGCTCCGCTCGCGCACGGTGATGCGACATGAGTAGATCGCCTGCAGCAGAAGGATTGCCCCGATCGTTGTGGCAGACCGATCGCGGGGCAGTAGCCGTAGTGGTCGCCGTGGCCATGACTGCGTTGCTTCTGGTCGGAGCAGTCGTCGTGGATATCGGTGCGGCGCTCTTGTCACGGCATCATGCCCAGGCGGTCGCGGATGCCGCGGCATTGGCCGGCGCGCGTCAGCTGGGCGGCATCTACGAACGCACGCCGAATACGATCGCGACGCAGATGCTCTCAGCCGTAGAGCAAACGCGCGTATTGAGGGCGGCGGCTCAGGTGGCGGACCAGAACCGGATCAACCTGGCGACGCTGACGCTTGCGGAACTGCGGATCGGGGCTTGGAATCCAGCGGCGCAACGCCTCGCTGCCACCAATATCGGCGCGGATGCCTTGTTGGTCCGCGCTTCCGGTCAGACATCGACCTTCCTGGCCGGTCTGCTGGGCATTCGCCGGCTGGATATCGCCGCAACAGCGACCGCTGCCCTCACGCCGCTCGGAGAGGTTCTTCCCGGCGGGTTGCCGGCTCCTGTGGGAATCGCGTCAGGATTCGTCGCGCAAGGCCCGATCGACGGCAAACGGGTAGTGTTCTACCAGGCCGGCAACATGGGCCCCTGTACGGGATGGACCACGTTTACTCAAGGGCCGTCCACCGTTGCGGGTCTTCGGACGGTGTTGTCGGGATTGACGGCAGGGAGCCTGAGCAGCCCGACGGCTACGGCCAATCGATCACAATTCCAGTTCGTTCGCGGCAACCTTGCCGCAATTTTTCCACAGATCAAAGCCTTGTACGATGCCAAGAAAAATCCAGCGACTGGACAGTGGGTGGCGGTTGTCCCGATCTACGAGCGCCGAGCCTGCCAGGCCCCGTCAGGCTCACTTCGTATCGCCGGATTTTCGACCGCGGTCATCACGCTGGTCTCCACACCGAACGGGCCGGTCCTCGAAGGCGTGCTGCGGAGCGGGAGTGTGGCCATCGGGCGGGGCGGCGGTCCCGACTATGGCACTAAGGGGAGTGTTCCCGGCTTGGTATCGTGATGGTTCTGAGGGCACGATCAGTCATGTGCCAATCTCGACACGCGACATGCTCGACTCACGGAGGTAGGTATCTATGACTGGTACGTCGAACCCCATACGTCCGCCTGCGGAGCCATCCGGATCCGGTCGGTCGATGGTCTGCGTGTTGGGCGCGCACAGCGGGGTCGGGGGCAGTACCGTCTCCGCGAACCTGGCGTTATGCGCGCAACGTCGCAGCCTGAATCGGGAATCAGCCCTGCTCGATTTCAATCTGTACGAGGGAGACTTGCACCTTCTCCTCGCACTTGAGCCGGAACACTCGTGGCGAGAATTGATGCGCGAGCCCCTCGCGCTGGACCCGACACTGTTGATGAGTGTGCTGGTCAGGCACGAGACGGGCCTTCATCTCCTGGCTTCTGATTATGACGGATTACGAGACGCTTCCGTGCCTCCCGACAAGATCGGGCGTCTGTGCAAGCTTGCGCAGTCGCTCTTTCCGATGGTGGTGGTCGACTGCGGCACAGTCCTCAATTCGGCTGTGAACATGGCGTTGACCTCCGCTACGACTATTCTGCTCGTGATGACGATTGAGGTGCCGTCGATGCGACGCGCCGTACGCATGATGGAGGCGCTGAATACGCTCGGGTACGGTCGTGAGCGCGTGATTCTCGTCCTGAATCGGTCTCGGCGCGAAGACCAGGGTCTGCAGGCTGAAGCGGAGGTTCTGCTCGGGCAGCCGCTCGCCGTGTCCATTCCGGATGTCCCGGAGGACGCGCGCGAAGCTCTCGAGACCGGGCGCGCGTTGTGTGCCGGAAGGAGCGAAGGGGCTGTTGTCCGGGCGTACGAACGCTTGGCGGCCCTCGTGATGGATCCCGCGCAGGCGCCTGCGCTTCAGCCTCCTTCCTGGGGGGCGCGGTGGATGCAGCGGTTGTGGCGCGATGCGGCATAGATCGGCGGATGACGCAACTCCCGACTATCGTTGCGAACAAAGACGGAGGATCAGATGGAGTTGACGGATAGTATGTCGGATTCGGCGTTCACGGGTCGGAATGCGCTCAAACAACGCATCCAAGAACGATTGTTGGCGCGCTTGGATTTTTCGGCGATGAGTCTCCTCGACCCCATCATGCTTCGAGCACAACTGGCGATGCTGGTCATGCAGATCTTGGAAGAAGACGGCGCCGCGTTCAGCGACACCGACCGGGAAGAGGTGATCAACGACGTGATGAACGAAATTCTCGGCCTGGGTCCTCTGGAGCCGTTGCTGCAGGACGAAGAGGTGAGCGACATTCTCGTGAACACCGCGACGCGCATCTACGTGGAGCGGGCCGGAAAGCTGTCGCTGAGCCCTAGCCGTTTTCGAGACAATCGCCATCTCCGGGACGTCATCGATAAAATCGTCGCCCGCGTCGGGCGACGTATCGATGAATCCTCGCCGATGGTGGATGCCAGATTGGAGGACGGATCTCGTGTAAATGCCATTATTCCTCCGCTTGCGCTCGATGGTCCGATTGTATCCATCCGGAAGTTCTGTCGAGAACGATTGCAGCTGGAGCACTTGGTGGCAGGGGGAGCGTTGACCCCAGAGATCGGCGAAATGCTCAAGGCAATGGTCTGCGGGCGGTTGAATATTCTCATCGCCGGCGGCACCGGTTGCGGGAAAACCACGATGCTGAATCTTCTGTCAGGATTTATTCCGGCGGAGGAACGGATCGTCACGATCGAAGACGCCGCCGAACTACAGCTGCGTCAGGATCACGTGGTACGGTTGGAAACCAGACCCTCCAATGTGGAAGGAAAGGGGGAGATCACGCAGCGGGATCTGGTCCGCAACAGTTTGCGGATGCGGCCCGACCGCATTGTCCTGGGAGAAGTCCGCGGGCCGGAAGCCTTGGATATGCTGCAAGCCATGAATACCGGTCATGACGGATCGCTGGCCACGATTCACGCCAATAGCGCCCGAGACGCGGTCACGCGCATCGAAACTATGGTGGCGATGGCCGGCCTCAATCTGCCCGTTCACATGCTGCGGCACTACGTCGCCTCCGCCCTGGACGTCATTGTGCATCTGAGCCGGCTCTCGGACG
>DAONAB010000075.1:0-10940 GCA_035400805.1 Nitrospira sp.
AAAGCGCCGATCGGGGTATCGTAGGAGTAGTCCTTTGCGGCGGGAGCGGGCCGAAGGGAGGGACCGTTGACGGAGGGGGAAAAGACTGTGTCCGGTATCGAGGGGACAACGGAGAGCGCCTTGAGAACTTTGGGCTGGCACTCCGGTCGTTCTTTATTGGTATAGAGTGTCGTTCCTTCAGGGCCTGGACATTCCCACATCTCGACCGGAGAGGCCTCAATCGCCTGCACACAGGGGACGAGGAAGAAACTTGCGACGAACGTGGCGAGTAGAAGTCGTGTTGGCCACATGGTGCACCTCCGATTGGTTTGTCTTACCGGGCCATCGTCGTTAACTGCCGAGAGTGCAGAGCCTATGATATTCGAAAGAAATGCGTCCATCCAGCTTTGGAGGGAGGGAGACCCACCGGTCCTCGACTTCCTGGGCATACCCTTCGGTGCTCGACCAGGTTGCGGCGTAATGACATTGAACACGGCTGCGAATCACGCCGCTCTTGCCTTGACTCCCTTCTTTTCGCTTTGCTAGACTGCCCGATCTAAGTTATTGAAACATCCGCCAATCTTCACCAATCTCGTACCACGAGGAACACCATGATCAAGGCTTGGCTACTCGACGAAATGTTTCGGTTTGACCGTCGGTATCTCACCGCGGAAGGAAGTCAGAGCGAGTGGGGCGCCGGGGACTCCGTCGCCGAGGAAGAGGATCTACCTCCTGCCCCGACGGGAGTAGCCGCCAAAGCCGGGAATGGCCGGGTGATGATTACCTGGGACGCCGTGCCGGACGCCATGTATTACAACTTGTACTTCATGACGACAAAAGGCGTGCAGATCAAGTTCTCAGAACTCACCCGTCCCATCGCCAGCGCAGAGGATTTTAAAACCGTCATCGGTGTGACCAAAGAAAAAGGGACCTGCATCGAAGGCGCTCAGTCTCCGTTCATGCACGACGATTTGGCGAACGGAACCTGTTACCACTATGTTGTGACGGTGGTGACGCAGAAAGGGGAAAGCCCCGAGTCTCAAGAGGTCATGGCAATTCCGGCCCCGTACCTGATTGCGAAAGTGATCGGACAGGAAGGTGTGGATGAGGGAGAGTTCAGCTCTCCGACCGGCATCGCGGTGGACAAGGACGGTAATCTCTACGTAGCCGATACAGACAACCATTCCATTCAAAAGTTCGATAAAGAGGGGACGTGTCTCGGCCGCTGGGGCGGAGAGGCGGGTAGCGCGGAAGGCAATTACTACTATCCCCGCGGCCTCACCACCAATAACGACGGGCAGGTCTACGTGGCCGATACCGGCAACAACCGCGTGCAGCGACTCGATACCGACGGCAATCCCATGAAGTCCTGGGGCAAGTTCGGGTTTGCCTGGCGCGGGGCGGATATGAATAAGTTCGACGCGCCCTGGGGCGTGACCACCGATCAGGACGGCAATATTTACGTCACCGATACCAACAATGCCCGCATTCAAAAATTTAAAGGTGACGGCACGCCCTTGTTGAAATGGGGGCGGGACGGCAGCTTCGACGGCGCGTTCTTTTTTCCGCGTGGAGTGGCGGTGGACTTTGTTGGAAATACGTATGTGGCCGATGAAGGCAACAACCGCATTCAGAAGTTCGACACGCGCGGCAGCTTTTTGACCAAGTGGGGACGCGAGGGCAGCGGTCCTGGCCAGTTCAAGGCGCCATGGGGCGTCACCTGCGATGCCTTAGGGAACGTGTATGTGGTGGATCAGGGCAATCACCGCATTCAGAAGTTTGACGGAAACGGGACGTTCCTCTGTGCCTGGGGCAATCGCGGAAAAACCGAAGGCCAGCTGAACTTCCCGTCAGGTGTCGCGGTCGATAAGGAAGGCGCGGTATATGTCGTGGATAGCGGCAATCATCGCGTCATCAAGTACGTGCCGACCGATGAAGAGTTGAACCGCGGAAGGGAAGAACGTGAGCGGGCTCAGGTTGTCAGCGACTATCCTGCTCCCGGCAATCTGGCGATCAAGCCTGGCGATACGGAAACGTTCCTGAGTTGGATGGATGTGCCGAAAGCCACTTCCTACAATCTCTACTTCCATACCTCTCCCAACCTGACCGTGGAAGGCGGGACCAAGATCGAAGGCGTGACCAGTCCCTACAATCATTCCGGTCTCACGAACGATCAGGCTTACTTCTATGGGCTGACGGCGGTCTATGAAGACGGCACGGAGAGTCAGTTGTCGGAGGAGGTCTCGGCGACACCGGTGCTGATCGACATTACTGCTCCGCAAACGCCCTATGCCGTCATCAATCATGGCGCATTCATGACCAACTCGCCGGAAATTGTTGTGACGATTTCCGCGACCGACCTCGATACGGGAGTGGCCGCGTACTATATCTCCGAAAACCCGATGACTCCGATGGCGGGAACGCCAGGGTGGGTGGAAGTTCCGCCGGCCATCAAGTTCGGTGCGACGATTCCTTTCATTCTCTCCCCCGGCGATGGACAGAAAACCGTCATCGTCTGGTTCAAGGACCTCGGGAACAACATTTCGACGCCGGCGAGCGCCACAATCCTGGTCAATACCTCCGGTTACCTCTGCGTCTCAAAATGGGGCAAGCCGGGTCGCGGCGCGTCTTTGTTGCATGGCGGCGAGTTTATGGCGCCGATGTACGGTTTGGCCATCGATCAGCAAGGTTCCATTTTTGTCGTCGACAACGGAAACAACCGTATCCAGAAGTTCGATCGTAACGGCAATTTCATCATTCTTTGGGGAAACTTCGGTGCGGCCAACGCGAACTTCCACAATCCGACCGGTATTGCCTGCGACGCCAAGGGTGATGTCTACGTGGTCGACACAAACAATCACCGCGTGCAGAAGTTCGACGGCAAATTGGGCGGCTACATTATGAAATTCGGTTCGCGCGGGAACGGCGAAGGTCAGTTCAATGCGCCCTGGGGCATCGCGATCGATCGGGTGCGCGGATATATCTATGTCGTCGATAGCGCGAACTTCAGAGTGCAGAAATTTGACATGACCGGCGAGTTCATTATGTCGTGGGGAAGCTTCGGCAACGGTGACGGACAATTCTATTTCCCGCGCGGCATTGCTGTCGACCAGGCAGACGGTACCGTCTACGTCGTCGATATGGGCAACCATCGCGTGCAGAAGTTTGATACCAGCACGAACGTCTTGCCGCAGCTATTGACGAAATGGGGTGGGAGTTCCGAAGCCGGCCATGCCAGCAGTGCGTTGGCGCAGGAAGCAGGCCAGCTGCGCTCACCATGGGGAATCGCCGTCGATGGCCATGGCGATGTGTATGTCACGGATACCGGCAACCATCGTCTCGAAAAGTTTGATCGTGAGGGGAACTTTATTTCTCAGTGGGGTGGCTTCGGCGGCAGTGATGGACAATTCAACTTTCCCTACGGGATCGTGGTGGACTCACGGGGCAGCGTCTTTGCCGTCGATAGCGGTAACACCCGGGTGCAGCAGTTTATGCCGGCGGAAGAAGGCAGCGAGCGGTTGCAGGAAGAAGCGGATGCCGCAGCCGAACTGGGGCAGATCGATAAAACCACGAGAGTCTAAAGGCAACGGGCAGAAGCCCGGGAGAGGGTGGCAACGGATGTTAGAGAAGGAGATTCGGCTCGGGTTGACCTATGACGACGTCGTCCTGGTTCCGGCTAAATCACAGGTTCTTCCGACTGAAGTCGATACCCGCACTCGCCTCTCTCGCAATATACAGTTGAATATTCCTATCGTCAGCGCCGCCATGGACACCGTGACTGAAGCGCGGTTAGCCATTGCGATGGCTCAGGAGGGCGGCCTCGGCATTGTGCATCGCGTGCTCTCGCCGGCCGACCAGGCCGCTGAAATTGACCGGGTCAAAAAATCAGAAAGCGGGATGATTCTTGATCCCATCACCATCTCGCCTGATCAAACCATCCGTGATGCGCACGACTTGATGGCCAGGTACCGCATCTCCGGCATTCCCGTCACCAAGGGCGGAAAACTGGTCGGTATTCTCACAAATCGCGATCTGCGGTTTGAGACCAGGATGGAACTGAAGGTTTCTCAGGTGATGAAGCGGGATAAGCTTATCACTGCGCCGGAAGGGACCAGCCTGGAAAAAGCCCGCGAGATTCTACACGAACACCGGATCGAAAAACTGCCGGTGGTGAATAAGCACTTTGAACTCAAGGGCCTCATCACGATCAAGGACATTGAGAAGCGGATCAAGTACCCCAACGCTTGCAAGGATGCGCATGGGCGCTTGCGGGTCGGGGCGGCGTTGGGTGTCGGTCCTGATACCAGGGACCGAGTGGATCAGCTGGTGAAGGCCGGTGTGGACGTGGTTGTCGTGGATACGGCCCACGGGCATTCCCAGGCGGTGCTTGATACGGTCAAGATGGTCAGAAAAGCGTATCCCAAACTGGACATCATTGCGGGCAATATTGCGACCGCCCAAGCAGCCAAGGATTTGGTCAAAGCCGGTGTGGATGCCGTCAAAGTCGGCGTCGGGCCCGGTTCGATTTGTACGACCCGCATGGTATCGGGTGCTGGTATGCCGCAATTGACGGCTATCGCTGACTGCGCCAGAGCCTTGGCTGGATCGGGAATTCCCGTGATTGCCGACGGCGGCATTAAATATTCCGGTGATATCACGAAAGCGTTGGCGGCGGGCGCTTCGGTCGTCATGCTCGGAAGCTTATTGGCTGGCACGGAAGAAGCTCCAGGCGAAACGGTCTTGTTTCAAGCGCGCACCTACAAGGTCTACCGTGGAATGGGATCGATCGGAGCCATGGAGCGTGGTGGTGGCGACCGGTACGGGCAGGGCGGACGCCCGACGCCGAAACTGGTTCCGGAAGGGATTGAAGGCCGTGTGCCATACAAAGGACTCCTTGCACCGCATATCTACCAAATGGTTGGCGGGGTGAAATCCGGCATGGGTTATTGCGGGTGCAAAACCATTCCCGACTTACAACAGAAGGCGACCTTCATCCGCCAGACATTGGCCGGACTCCGCGAAGGCCACGTGCATGACGTGATTATCACTAAAGAAGCGCCCAACTATCGCACCGATTGGGAATAACACGCGTAGAACGGGAGAGCCGAATTGCCTATCCCCCTGTTCTTCATCCCCCGCACTGAACCTCTAACGTGGTACATCTCGCACACTCATGGAACTTTGGCACGATAGAATTCTCGTCCTCGATTTCGGCTCCCAATACACGCAACTGATTGCACGACGTATCCGAGAAGCGCAGGTCTATTCGCAGATTCTGCCGTGCACGGTGCCGCTTGCCACGGTGTTGGCCTATCGGCCGAAGGGCATCGTCCTTTCCGGCGGCCCTTCGAGTGTCTATGACAAGAAGGCCCCCAAGGTGTCCAAGCAGCTTTTCGAGCAGGGTATTCCCATCCTCGGGATCTGCTATGGAATGCAACTGGTGACCCATTTGCAGGGCGGGGAAGTCGAAAAAGCTCCGCACCGCGAATTCGGCCGGGCCGAACTGCAACTTGACGATCGGTCGGATCTCTTCAAGGGTATTGGCCGTGGCGGCTCCACTGTCGTGTGGATGTCGCACGGCGATCGCATTGAGCGGATGCCCCCAGGATTTCGCTCCATCGCTCACACGGACAATTCCCCCATTGCGGCAATGAAGCGGCATGATGCCAAACAGCGTATCTACTGCCTGCAGTTCCACCCGGAAGTCGCGCATACGGCCGAAGGGCCCACGATTCTGAAAAACTTTGTCTACGATATTTGCGGCTGTAAACCGACCTGGACCATGCGGTCCTATGTCGACACGGCTGTCGAGCAGATTCGGCAGCAGGTCGGGACGGAGCGGGTGATTTGTGCATTGAGCGGCGGGGTAGATTCCTCGGTCGCGGCGGCTCTGACGCATCGGGCCGTTGGCGATCAACTGACCTGTATCTTCGTTGATAACGGAGTGTTGCGGGCCGGCGAGCGTGATCAGGTCGAAAAGACGTTCGCGTCGCAACTCCATCTGAACATGCGGATCCTCGATCGTACGAGTCAGTTTCTCACAGGGCTGAAGAACGTGACCGATCCGGAGCGGAAGCGGAAGATCATTGGCCGCCTGTTCATCAAGAATTTTGAAGTCGAATCCAAAAAACTCAAGGGGATCAAATATCTCGTCCAAGGCACGCTGTATCCCGATGTTATCGAGAGCGTGAGCTTCAAAGGTCCCTCGGCGACGATCAAGACCCACCACAACGTCGGCGGGTTGCCGACGAGAATGAAATTGAAACTGGTCGAGCCGTTGCGCGAATTGTTTAAGGACGAAGTGCGGGTGCTGGGGCAGGAACTGGGTTTGCCGGATGAGATCATTTGGCGGCAGCCGTTTCCCGGTCCTGGATTGGCGATTCGGGTGCTCGGCGCGGTGACCAAGGAGCGCCTGGCGATTCTGCGCGGGGCGGAAACGATCGTCGATCAGGAAATTCGCGCCGCCGGACTCTATCGGGAGATCTGGCAGGCGTTCGCGGTCTTGTTGCCGATCCGAACCGTCGGCGTCATGGGCGACCAGCGGACCTACGAGTATGTCATTGCGATTCGCGCCGTCACGAGCCTCGACGGCATGACCGCCGACTGGGCCAAGATTCCGAACGACGTGCTCGGCAAGATGTCGAGTCGGATCATTAATGAAGTGAAGGGCGTCAACCGCGTTGTGTATGACATTAGTTCCAAGCCTCCCAGCACGATTGAGTGGGAATAGTCGATCCGTGAAGCGCCGTTCGTGATGCCCGATGCGCGAGAGCGACAGGGGCGTGATTGCGCGAACGAAACGTACGACATGCGCTGCATGAAAGGGTAGGATGGAAGTTCGCCTTCAAAAACTGATTGCCGGTACCGGACTGGCCTCCCGTCGCAAGGCCGAGGAGTTGATTACGTCAGGACGCGTGACCATTAACGGCCACGTGGTGAAAGAGCTGGGTACCAAAGTCGACCCGGACCGCGACCATGTCAAGGTGGATGGCAAACATCTGCGTGCCGCACAACCCTACGTCTATTTGATCCTCAATAAGCCCAAGAACGTCATGTCCACGCTCGATGATCCGGAAGGTCGTCCGACTGTGAAGGATTTTTTACGCGGGGTGACGGTGCGCGTGTTCCCTGTCGGCCGGTTGGATTTCGACAGCGAAGGCCTCATGCTGCTTACGAATCATGGAGATTTGGCGCAGGCGCTGCTTCACCCGCGCTACCATGTGCCGAAGACCTATCTGATCAAGGTCAAGGGCGTGCTCGACGATGCGAAAATCGAGGCGCTCGAACGGGGTGTCAAACTTGAAGATGGCTTCACGGCTCCGGCGAAGGTGAACAAGGTCAGCAGAGCCGAGAGCAACTCCTGGCTTGAAGTCACGATCCATGAAGGTCGCAAGCACCAGGTCAAGCGAATGATCGAGGCCGTGGGCCATTCGGTTATCAAGTTGACGCGTGTTCGTATGGGGCCTCTGCTTCTTGGCGATTTGGGCGCAGGGGAATATCGGTTTTTAACCGACCGGGAGGCGAATCGGTTGCGGGAACTGGTCGAGGATCGGGTGGCGAGGGCTGAACGGCCTGAACTGGATGCATCAGGCAAGCCGATGCGTTGGATGCCGCCGACTGAGCCGGCGCCGCCCAAGCCGCCGAAGCCAGAGCGCTCAGGGCGCGGTCCAAAATCTCAGCGCGCGGAATCCGGTCCTCGTTCACAGCGCAGTGTCGCGGGCGCGAGGTCCGGACGCCCTGGTCGCGGTGGTCTGAAACGTCCACTCAGTCCTGGTGCGAAATTCCGCCGTCCCACAAAGACAACAGCCTTTCAACGACCTCAGCCAGGCCTGACGCCACAGGGCGACGAGCGGAACCCCACGGCGCGCCCTACGGGCTTCACGCAAAAGCCCCAGCGGCCTCAGCCGGGAGCAGGATTCCAACGGCCTCGGTCCGGAGGAAAATCAACAGGCACCGGGCGAAGCACGGCGGGTAATCGCTCGGGCTCGGACAAGAAATTTCAACAGAATCGGCGGAGCGGGCCCTCGAGCTCGCGACCTGGACAGCGGGGCCCTGCAAGGCAGTCGCGGAATTCAACGCGGAGAAGAGCATGAAGATCAGGACCCATCGGTGCGGCGAGTTGACCAAGGCGCAGGTCGGTCAACAAGTGGTGTTGAACGGCTGGGTGCAACGTCGGCGGGATCACGGCATGGTGCTGTTCATCGATTTGCGTGATCGCACCGGACTCACCCAGGTTGTGTTCAATGCCGAGCGGAATGCCGCCGTCCATCAAGCAGCGCATACGCTCCGCAGTGAATGCGTCGTCTCGGTGACCGGACAGGTCATGGCCCGCCCCGAGGAATCCCGCAATCCGCATCTGCCGACGGGCGAGATTGAGATCTTTGTCGATGCGGTCGAGATCCTCAACGAGGCCAAAACGCCGCCCTTCATGATTGAAGACGACATCGAAATCACCGAGTCGCTTCGGTTGAAGTATCGCTATCTCGACCTGAGGCGTCCCCGGATGCAGCGGTTGCTGGGATTGCGACATGGGATCATGCAGGCCGTGCGCGCCTTTTTAAATGCCGAACAGTTTCTCGAAGTGGAAACGCCCGTGCTGACGAAGAGCACTCCGGAAGGCGCGCGGGACTATCTGGTGCCCAGCCGTGTCAATCCGGGTATGTTCTATGCGCTTCCGCAGTCGCCACAGTTGTTCAAGCAGGTCTTAATGGTCAGCGGTGTCGACCGCTATTATCAGATTGCCCGCTGCTTCCGTGACGAAGATCTGCGCAACGATCGCCAACCGGAATTTACCCAGATCGATCTCGAAATGTCGTTCGTGGATCGCGAGCAGGTCATGTCGCTCATGGAGCGGATGATCGTCTCCGTGTTCAAGGATGCCGGCGGCGTGCAGTTGCCCGTGCCGTTTCCGAGGATGACCTATGCCGAGGCGATGGGACGTTACGGTTCCGACAAGCCCGATTTGCGCTTCGATATGCCGCTGCACGATGTCACGGCGTTTGCGGCGAAGAGCGACTTCAAAGTGTTTAAAGACGCGGCGACCAAGGGCGGGCTCGTCAAGGCCCTCATCGTGTCCGGTGGAGCGACCATTGCGCGGAGCCGTATCGATGCGCTCGGTGAAACGGCGAAAAGTTTCGGAGCCAAGGGATTAGCCTGGCTGAAGATCACGGCGGAAGGGCAGTTGGAGTCCGTGATCGCCAAGTTCCTCGATGCGCAAGCCTTTGCGGCAGCGCTGCCGGAAGCAAAGCCCGGGGACCTCGTTCTTTTCGGCGCGGATAAGCCGGCCATCGTGCATGATGTGCTGGGGCGGATCCGGCTGCTGCTGGGCGAGGAACTGAATTTGATCGACAAAACCGCCTGGAAGCCGCTGTGGGTGACCGAGTTTCCCTTGCTGGACTATTCGCCGGAAGAGAAGCGCTATATCTTCATGCACAATCCCTTTGCGGCCCCGATGGACGAAGATCTGCCGTTTCTGGATACGGAGCCATTGAAAGCCAGGGCCAAGGCCTACGATATGGTCCTCAACGGCAGCGAAATCGGCGGCGGGAGTATTCGCAACCATCGCAGCGACATTCAGTTCCGGATTCTTGATTTGCTAGGCATCGGCAAGGAACAGGCGCAGGCGAAGTTCGGCTTCCTGCTGGAAGCCCTGGAATATGGCGCGCCGCCGCACGGCGGGATCGCCTTTGGCCTGGATCGATTGATCATGCTCCTGGGCGGGGCCGATTCTATTCGTGATGTCATTGCGTTCCCCAAGACTCAACGCGCGCAGTGCCCGCTTACTGAGGCGCCATCTGCCGTGAGTGCCGATCAGTTGAAGGAACTTCGCATTAAGCTGGATCTTGTCGAATAGCAGGAGCCTTCGCATTCATGGCCGGCAACACGTTGGGCCGAGTCTTCACCGTCACCTCATTCGGCGAAAGCCATGGACCCGCCATCGGCTGCGTCGTCGATGGCTGTCCGCCTGGACTGGCACTCTCCGCCGAAGATATTCAGCAGGATCTGGACCGCAGGAAACCTGGCACATCCCGTCATGTTACGCAGCGGCAGGAGTCCGATCGAGTTGAAATCCTGTCCGGCGTGTTCGAGGGAAGAACGACTGGTACGCCGATCGCGCTTCTTATCCGGAACGAAGATCAACGCAGCCGGGATTACGGGAACCTCATCGACACGTTCCGCCCTGGCCACGCCGACTACACCTATTGGCAAAAGTACGGCATCCGCGATCATCGGGGCGGGGGCCGTTCCTCCGCCCGTGAAACCGCGGTGCGAGTGGCGGCCGCCGCGATCGCGAGAAAATGGCTGCACGAAAAGCACGGCGTCCTCATTCGCGGTTATCTCAGTCAACTGGGCCCGATTGAGGCTCCGTTTCAAAGCTGGGATGCGGTGAGCAACAATCCGTTTTTTTCGGCCAATGCCGAGGTGGTCGGGCAGCTGGAATCCTTCATGGACGATTTGCGGAAGGCGGGCGACTCTGTCGGCGCGAAGATTACGACCGTGGCAGAACATGTGCCGGTGGGGTGGGGCGCCCCGGTCTATGCCAAACTGGATGCAGATCTGGCCGGCGCTATGATGAGCATCAACGCGGTGAAAGCCGTAGAAATCGGCGCAGGGTTTGCCTCCGTCGCCCAGCGAGGATCTGAGCACGGCGACGAACTCACGCCGGAGGGATTTGTCACCAATCACGCCGGCGGAATTCTCGGCGGCATCTCAACCGGGCAGGAAGTGGTGGTGACCATCGCCATCAAGCCCACCTCGAGTATTCGTGTGGTGCGTCGGTCGATCGATAAGGCCGGCAAGCCCCAATCCGTCGAAACGAATGGCCGTCACGATCCCTGTGTCGGGATCCGTGCGACGCCCATTGCCGAAGCCATGATGGCCCTTGTGCTCATGGACCATGCCCTCCTGCATCGCGCCCAAAACGCCGATGTGAAAACCGCGACTCCGAAGATTGCCGGTTC
>DAONAB010000076.1:0-10897 GCA_035400805.1 Nitrospira sp.
TGGCAGAGCCCGTCTGGCCACTCGTCACCGATTCACACGCAGCACAGCAATAGATCTCGTCCGTCACCCGGCATCCGCACCCCCAATGGGCACAGCTCTGCCCTTTTTGTGAAACTGCCGTTGTGGTGCTCATGATTGTGCCTCCTCACACAGATCCTGTTCGCCGGTTATACGTCTATTTCTCTCGAACCAGAGCTGGCAAAGCGCCTAGGTCCTAGCGGCAGGCACGGTCAGATCCTTTCTAGCGTTTGGGCATGTTCGTGGTAGCGCGCATACCCAGCTGATTGAGCGACTCACCAGACGCATGAATGCAAGATGTGCTTCACCTGGCCTGGGCGCATAGGCTATGGTGCAGGATGGCCGTACGAAATGTGGCGCTCTTCATTCTCTATACCTCGTCGGGGCGAATCCTCCTCCAACATCGCACTCCTGACGCCCCTCGGCTACCCAATTACTGGGCATTCTTTGGAGGTGGAATAGAACCAGGAGAAGGTCCATCGGACGCACTGACACGCGAAGTGATAGAGGAACTGTCCTATCAGGTCCAAGACCCGCAGTTTCTCATGACACAGATATTCAGAGAGGGCGAGGACGAGAATACAAAATATGTGTTTGTTGAACGATACGAGGACCAACCACTGGAATTAGGAGAAGGACAGGCCATGGGCTGGTTTTTTCCCGACGAAACGTACGACCTACAAATGGTCGACCACGATCGCGCCATTGTCGAACGTGTGCGGCAGTACTTGCATGAACGGTAATCCCATTCCGTGAACCACTCACTTCCTGTTTTCTCACCTTTCTGAAACAGCACCCTCTCAAGCCGCGGCCATACCGTTGAACTGCCGAGGACTCGATCACTCCTGCACCAAATCGGGCTGTGTGCCGTATAATGCCGCCCGTCAGCAGATGATCACCACGCCGTCACACTGCTGGAAATGATCAGCCACTCGTTCGACCTTCATCCAGGAGACCGTCATGTCACCACGCACACGTTCTGTTTCTCCTCCTCGACGAACCCGGAGCAAGGAATCCGTTCTCGATTACCCCGGATTCGCCCTCAGGACAGGAGTGGTCGCCCGTTCGACGATTCGAGCTGTCCAGGGGCGATTGAATCAGGTCGGATGTGGCCCCATCCCCGTGAGCGGTGTCTTCGATCGAGCGACACAGCAAGCCGTGCGGCTCCTGCAAGCGCGGTCGGTCGATGGGCAGGGGCAATCGCTCAAAATCGACGGCGTGGTCGGGCCACTGACCTGGGCTGCGCTCTTCGGAGCGCATAGGATACCGTCGCTAGCCGCCACACCGATCTCTGCGTTTATGAAAGCGACCCTCAGCGTTGCATTGTCACAGGTCGGTGTGATGGAAGACCCGCCCGGTTCAAACCGTGGGCCCAAAGTAGATGAGTATCTCAAATCGGTGGGGCTCGATCCTTCGGCCGGGAGTTTCGCCTGGTGTGCCGCATTTGTCTATTGGTCATTCAGCCAGGCGGCCACCCGGCTGGGAATCTCCAATCCCGCCATTCGCACAGCAGGCGTGCTGGATCATTGGAAGAAAGCCGGACAGGCCGGCATTACCCGTTTGCTGGCCGGGCAGATCCTGGACGATCTTTCGCTGCTGAAGCCGGGACTGGTCTTTGTCATCAACACCGGCGGAGGCCGCGGACATATGGGTCTCGTGGAAGACTTTCGCGATGATCGCTTGATCACCATCGAAGGGAACACGAATCTCCCCGGCGACCGCGAAGGCGTCGGCGTTTTTCGTCGCAACGGTCGCACCATATCCGACATCAACCAGGGCTTCCTGAGCTACGAGGTGTAGTTCAACACACGACGACCATATCGCAGCCTTGATCAAAGACCACTTTTCCGTCGTCCAGGTCCCATCGGCCCTACCATTCGCTATACGAAGTTTGTACTATGGCACGATGTGCGTCGATGTACAGACACTGCTGCAGTGAACCCTGATCCCCCGTGAACGAAACGTAGGCGCGGGAGTCTTTCCACCACGCCTAGCATGACCGCCGCCCTCTCTCACTCATGCAGGATCGCAAACCGAATTCATCGTTCACGCTGATGGATGTGCCAGGGGGCATGCCCTGGCTTGGCCATGTCCGCGCATTCAAACATCGCCCGCTGCGCACGATGACGGAATGGTGGCGTCAGTATGGCGATGCCCTGCGGTTTCGTCTGGGACCCAAGACGATTCATCTTCTCAGCCATCCCCTATTGGCCGAGGACGTGCTGCTCTCGCAAGCCGAGCATTTCGGAAAAGTGTATGAACAGCAGCGTCCTACCGGGCTCGCACTGGTACTGGGCAACGGCTTGGTGACCAGTTCCGGCGAGGTGTGGAAACGACACCGGCGCATCATCCAGCCGGTGTTCCACCGCTCTCGCATGGCCGCCATGGCAGATCGCATGGTGCAGGTGGGAGAGCAACGGCTCGCCGCCTGGGCTGCATACGGCGAACGGACGGTGGATATCGCCGCCGAAATGATGCAATTGACGCTGGAAGTCATCTCCCAAACGATGTTTCACACCAGCGTCGCGCAGCACATGGACCAGATCAGCCATTCGCTACGCGTGAGTCTCAAATATGCGTTCGATTCATTTCATAACCCATTGCACTTGCCGGCCTGGGTCCCCACGGCTCGCAACCGCGAGTTCGGTCGCGCCCTGCGGTTCATGGATACGCTCATCTACGAATTAGTCGCGGCGCGGCGGCAGAGCCGAGCGCAGCACGACGATCTCCTCAACCTGCTGCTGCAAGCGCGAGATGAGGAGACCGGCATGGGATTAAGCGATCAGGAACTCCGGGATGAAGCCCTGACGATCTTTGCGGCCGGGCATGAAACCACGGCCAATGCCCTCTCGTGGACATGGTATTTGCTTGCCACTCATCCGGAGGTGAAGACACGTTTCCACACGGAAGTGGACCGGGTTCTCCAAGGCCGCACCCCCACTGCGGACGATCTGCAACATCTACCCTACACGCGCGCGATCTTCGATGAATCGCTCCGCCTCTATCCCCCGGTTCCGGCCATCCAAAGGAAAACCCTGTCGCAGACGACGCTCGGCGGATTCACGCTCCCGGCCAATGCCATCGTCCTCGTCGGCCTGTACAACCTCCATCGGCACCCGGCATTCTGGCCAGAGCCCGAACAGTTTCTGCCGGAGCGCTGGCTGGATGGAGAGCGGCCACCTGCCCGCTGCGCCTACCTCCCGTTCGGCGCGGGACCGCGAGCCTGCGTGGGAACGCATTTCGCCACAGTGGAAGGGCCACTGCTTCTGGCATTGATCGGCCAACGCTATGATCCCCGATTGGCGCAGGACTACGTCGAGCCCGAAGTGATGGTGACCTTGCGGCCGAAGAACGGCATCCGCATGACGCTTCATCCTCGGCATCAGCCAGTCACATCCGGCTCAGGACGAAGCCGGTCAGACGGGAGCTAGTCCGGTGGCACGATCGAATTGATGCGATTGGAGGCTGAAGAGAGGCCAGAATCCGGCTAGAGAGAAGGGAGTTGGTCGGGGCGAGAGGATTTGAACCTCCGACATCCTGGTCCCAAACCAGGCGCGCTACCGAGCTGCGCTACGCCCCGACTGCATGTTCCGCCATCGCTTGTTGCAGCAACGTCCTCGCTTGCGCAAAGGCACGGGCTCGATGGCTGATTCGATTTTTCACTTCCGGGGGCAATTGCCCCAAGGTCTGATTATACTCCGGCAAAATAAAGACCGGATCATACCCGAATCCGTTGGACCCCACGATCGACTCGGCAATGACCCCTTCTAACTCGCCTTTAGCCGACAGGGTCTTGCCGCCGGGAAACGCAATGGCGGCAACGGTCACAAAACGAGCCCCCCGTTGTGCAGGAGGGATCTCACTGAGCTCATGCAATAACTTCCGGCAGTTGTCGTCGTAGGTCGCATGCTCCCCGGCATACCGTGCGGCAAACGCCCCCGGTCGACCACCGAGCGCATCGACCTCCAGCCCCGTATCGTCCGCGACGGCCGGTAACCCCGTAAAACGGGCGATCTCCACGGCCTTCTTCATCGCATTGGCTTCGCAGGTCTCACCGTCTTCCACCACTTCCGGTGCCTCAGGAAACTCATCGAGGGTCCGAATCGTGATGTCCAACCCGCTCAGCAGCGCGACCAGTTCCTGCTTTTTATGCCGATTCCTTGTGGCCAGCACAATCTGCATGGTTAGCTCAACGAGCCGATCAGCGACTTCTGCAAATCCACCAACTCGCGGATGGCGCCCCATCCGAGATCGAGGAACTCATCCATATCTTTTTTGTTGAAGGGAGTCCGTTCAGCCGTCCCCTGCACTTCCACGTATTGCCCGGCACCGGTCATCACCAGATTCAAGTCGACTTCGGCATGTGAGTCTTCTTCATACGCCAAATCTACCATCACCTGCCCGCCTACTTTCCCGATGCTGATGGCTGCCAGATAGTCGGACAACGGATTGACCTTGAGCAGGTCCTTCTTTCTCAACACGGTAACGGCATCCGCCAGGGCAATGAATGATCCGGTGATGGATGCCGTGCGGGTCCCGCCATCGGCTTGAATGACATCGCAATCAATCCAAATAGTCCGCTCGCCCAAACGTCCGGTATCGATGACGGCGCGGAGCGCCCTTCCCACCAGACGTTGAATCTCCAGCGTGCGGCCGCCCTGTTTGCCCTTGACCGACTCCCGAGGCGAACGATCATGTGTCGCCCGTGGCAACATGGCATATTCGGCTGTCACCCACCCGGTTCCCTTGCCTTTGAGAAAGGGCGGCACTTTCTCCTCGACCGACGCGGTGCAAATCACTTTCGTGTCGCCCATTTCGATCAGGACGGAGCCTTCGGCATGTTTCGTAAAATTGCGCGTCACTTTGACGGGGCGGATTTGATCCCGTCGCCGCCCATCAATTCGCCCCAACCCTGCCCCGCTCGCCATTCAGTCGCACTCCTTCCAACACAGCCATTCAAAGGAGCGGATTATAGTGAACGGCCCCCTAAAGAGCAAATCCGGGCGATCACAAGAGGCGAGTGTTCGCAAACTGCGTTTCAACTGGCGTTCAACAAGTGCCCCTGTATAATTCAGCACGATGGCTGATGCGATGGGCTTAAACGACACCTGCCCACCGTCAGCCGCCTGACTGGCGTCAGACTTGACGGCCAGCTCCTTCCCGCCGGCTAGGATTCTGTCCGTATCTGGAACAGCTCTGCGCCTTGTCGGGTGATATTTGGCTCACACCGAGCGAGGCAGGCAAAGGGGCAATTGGCACAAAAGGTGCAAATTCAGGAAGCAGCCGCGATGACTTCAGACTTCGCGCTTAAAAACCGATACTGATTCTATCCCTGATTGAGCATCCTCTTGAACTTAACCCGCGAGCGAGCCGTATGAGTATTCCAAGCGTCAGTGAAGTGACCACCCAACAATCCATTCTCGAAAACCGCAATATCCTGATTGTGGACGACGAAGAACCCATTCGTCGCCTCTTGGGCTACTTGCTCGAACCGCATGGCTACAAGGTGAGCCTGGCCGGCGAGGCACGCGAAGCCCGTCAACGGATGGAGACCGGGTACTACGCCATGGTGCTGTGTGATGTGAACATGCCCGGCGAATCGGGCATGGATCTCATTCGCCATATTTTGACGCAATATCCTAACACGGCCGTCATCATGATCACCGGACTCGACAGCCCTGTCTTGGCCAATGCCGCCCTGGATATGGGCGCCTTCGGGTACATCATTAAGCCCTTCGAGGCCAATGAGGTCCTGATCAACGTGGCCAATGCGTTGCGGCGACGCAAGCTGGAAATCGAAAATGCCATGCATCGGGAGAATCTTGAAGAGGTCGTCAGGACCAGGACCATTGCCCTACAACAGGCGCTGGAATGGCTGGAACGGAGCGAGAAAGAACTGCGGCTCTCCCGCGAGGAAACCATTCAACGACTCGCCATCGCCGCTGAATATCGCGACAGCTCGACTGCTCAGCATATCCAACGGATGAGCCACTACTGCGAGCTGCTGGCACGCCGGTACGGGCTCTCGCCCGAGCGATGCGATCTCATTCGTACCGCCAGCCCCATGCATGATATCGGCAAGATAGGCACCCCGGACCATGTGCTGCTCAAGCCCGGCAAATTCACGCCTGAAGAATTCAAAGTCATCACGCAACATACGGAAATCGGCTATCGGATTCTCGCCGGCTCCGATTCAGACCTGCTGAAAGTGGCCGCGATTATCGCCTGGACCCATCATGAGCGGTACGACGGCACAGGGTATCCGCGCGGGATCAAAGGTGACGAGATTCCATTGGAAGGCAGGATCGTCGCGATCGCGGATAATTTCGACGCCCTCACGACTCAGCGGGTGTACAAGCCGGCCTATGATTTCGACCATGCGAAGGAACTGATGCTGAAGGAGCGGGGGAAACATTTCGACCCCGACCTGCTCGACATCTTTTTTGATTCCATGACGGACATCAAACGAATCTTCGATCAATTTGCAGACCCGACCTGGTTGGCCTCCTCCCGGCACCGCGCCATCACTCATGACCAGGGGGAGACCGTATGACACGCAGGTCACGAAACTGGATCGCCTATCTGTGCGAGAATCTCGCCTCCTCCGGGATGATGCCGACGTGGGAGGCCGCCACGTACTTGACGGACAACCTGTTCGGAGACAAACCTAACCCGAGGCTCTTGAGCACGACCTGCCCGCATGAGGATACGACGAACTTGCTCCAGCGGCTGTACCAGCCGCTCGTCGCGGCGGCCACTCGTGATATACCCCTGCCGGCCGCAGCCATGATCCATGTGTTCACGGACATCAGCCTGACGGGAAAATCGGCCGTGCTGGTGGTGTATTTCCCGGGGCCCAATCAGCCGCATCACCTCTTGCTGTTGGATGCCGCCAAGGCCTGGGAGCTAGTGTTTGATAATTCAGACGAGTTCAATACCTGGGCGGAAGAACGGTACCGTTCGATCAAGGCCGCGCTTGCCACCTTCTCAACCGGCCTCCCCGCCTCCCCTGCCTTGCCCGCACCACTCGAAGCCGTCAAAAATTGATTGGAAGATGAGCGCGTACGGCTCATGGCACAGAGGCCGGAGCCTTGCTCGCGCCGCTGTCCGCCATTGGCTGGAGCTATTCGCCGCCAGTTCTTCCTGACTACGCGTCGTAGTTCAAATTCGGCGCCAACCAACGCTCAACTTCGCCTACGGATAGGTTTTTGCGCGCGGCATAATCTTCCACTTGATCGCGATTGATTTTTCCCACCGCAAAATACTTCGCCTCCGGATGGGCAAAGTAGAGGCCGCTGACGGCTGCCGCCGGTAACATGGCATAGGATTCGGTCAACGTCACACCCGATTGCGATTCCGCCTGCAGCAAATCGAACAAGAGACGCTTTTCCGTGTGATCGGGACAAGCCGGGTATCCCGGCGCCGGACGAATGCCGCGGTACCGCTCGCGAATCATGTCTTCGTTGGTGAGCGTTTCGGCTTTTCCATATCCCCATTCGAGGCGAGCCCGTTTATGCAGCCATTCGGCGAACGCTTCGGCCAGCCGATCGGCAAGCGCCTTCACCATGATGGAGTTGTAATCGTCATGGTCCTTCTCGTACTTCGCACAGAGCGCGTCCACACCGATGCCTGCCGTCACCACAAATGCGCCCACATAGTCGCCGCGCCCGGACGCCTTCGGGGCAATATAGTCGGCTAGGGCGAGGTTAAACTGATCGGCCGGTTTTTCCGTCTGCTGGCGGAGCGTATGGAAGGTGGTCAGGACATCCCGGCGATCGCCGTTGCGATACACTTCAATATCGTCGCCGAGGCTATTCGCCGGGAAAAATCCATACACGCCACGAGCCGTCAGCAATTCGCCGCGGATAATCTCCTCCAGCAACGCCTGGGCATCGGCCAGCAGTTCCGTGGCCTTCGGGCCGACGGTGGCGTCTTTCAGAATGTCGGGGTACCGACCACGTAACTCCCACGTGTGAAAGAACGGTGTCCAGTCGATAAAGGGCACTAACTCGCGTAACGGCATGCGATCGATCTGACGCAATCCCGTGAACGAGGGCGTGGGGATGTCGGCTGCAGCCCACTCGGTGGGCATCCGATGGGTTCGCGCCGATTCCAACGTGCGGAGTGATTTGCTGCCCCGATCCTGGTGCGCCTGCCGGATGCGGTCGTAATCCGCCCGAACGTTGGCGGTAAACTCTTCTCGTTGATTCTGGTTAATGAGCTGTCCCACCACGCCGACGGCGCGCGACGCATCGAGCACATGCATCGTGGCGTTGGCATAGGATGGAGCGATCTTCACCGCCGTGTGGGCTTTGCTGGTTGTGGCGCCGCCGATGAGCAACGGCACAGTGAACCCCTGCCGCGTCATTTCCTTCGCGACATGCACCATCTCATCCAGTGAAGGGGTGATCAAACCGCTCAGACCCACCACGTCCACCTGCTGTTCGCGAGCCGTCGCGAGGATTTTCTCGCAGGACACCATCACGCCGAGATCGATCACCTCGTAGTTATTGCATCCCAGTACGACCCCGACGATGTTCTTGCCGATATCGTGCACATCGCCCTTGACGGTCGCGAGCAACACCTTGCCGTTGGCGCGGGAGGTGCCCAGCCGCTGTTTCTCGGCCTCCATGAACGGCATGAGATAGGCCACGGCTTTCTTCATGACCCGGGCGCTCTTCACCACCTGCGGCAAAAACATTTTTCCCGAACCGAAGAGATCGCCGACGATGTTCATGCCGGCCATCAAAGGCCCTTCAATCACGTCGAGTGGGCGAGCGGATTTTTGCCGCGCCTCTTCGACATCCTGATCGATATAGTCCGTCAGTCCCTTCACCAGCGCATGGGCCAGGCGCTCTTCCACTGGACGCTGTCGCCATTCATCGTCCTTGACCGCCGCTTTGCCCTTCTGCTTGACCGTTTCCGCAAAGGTTACCAACCGTTCGGTGGCGTCGGGGCGGCGATTCAACAGCACGTCCTCTACGAGCTCCAGCAGGTCTTTGGGAATCTGCTCGTAGACGGCCAACTGCCCGGCATTGACGATGCCCATATCCAGACCAGCCTGAATGGCATGGTAGAGAAACGCGGCATGCATGGCCTCGCGCACCACATTGTTGCCGCGAAACGAAAAGGAGATATTGCTGACACCGCCGCTGACTTTGGCCAGCGGGAGATGCGCCTTGATCCAGCGCGTCGCTTCGATGAAATCGACGGCATAGTTGTTATGTTCTTCCAAACCAGTCGCGACGGTGAGGATATTCGGATCGAAAATAATGTCCTGCGGAGGAACTCCGACCTGTTCCGTGAGCAGACGATACGAACGCTCGCAAATCTCGATACGCCGCGCGACAGAGTCGGCTTGACCACGCTCGTCGAAGGCCATGACGACGACCGCTGCGCCATACCGCCGGATGAGCCGCGCCTGTTCCAGAAACTTGGCCTCGCCTTCCTTTAGACTGATCGAGTTGACGATGCCCTTCCCCTGCATGTTGCGGAGGCCCTCTTCGATGACTTCCCACTTGGAGCTGTCGACCATGATCGGCACACGCGCGATATCCGACTCGGCCGCCAGGAGGCGCAGAAACTTCTGCATCGCCGCCTTGGAATCCAGCAGCCCTTCATCCATGTTGATGTCGATGATCTGGGCTCCGCCCTCGACCTGCTGGCGCGCCACAGTCAAGGCCTTGTCGTAATCGCCGGCAAGAATCAGTTTGGAAAAGGCCGGCGACCCGGTGATGTTCGTCCGCTCGCCGACATTCACGAAATTCGATTCCGGCCGCACGGTCAGCGCTTCCAGGCCGCTGAGCCGTAAGAACGGCTCGACCTTTCCCGGCTGACGGGGTGACAGCCCGCGCACGGCTTCCGCAATGCGGTGAATGTGGTCAGGCGTGGTGCCGCAACAGCCACCGACAATATTAAGCCACCCGTTCTGCGCCCATTCACGCAGCTGGGGCGCGAGTGAGTCCGGGGTTTCGGGGAAACCTGTCGGAAGCAAGGGATTAGGCAGTCCAGCGTTCGGATGGCTGCTGACAAAAATCGGCGCGAGCTGCGACAGCTCCTCAATCAAAGGCCGCATTTCCTTCGGCCCCAGCGCGCAATTCATGCCGACACTCAGCAACGGCACATGCGAAATGGAGTTCCAGAACCCTTCAACCGTCTGTCCCGAAAAGCCCCGATTGCTGCCGGCCTGAATGAACGTTACAGACGCCATGATCGGCACCTGCCGGGCGCCTGCTGCGAACAGTTGCTGAATCGCAAAAAACGCCGCCTTGGCGTTCAGCGTGTCGAAGATCGTTTCAACCAGCAGCAGATCGACGCCCCCGTCCAGGAGACCGCGTATCTGCTCGCCATAGGCCTGTACTAATTCCGGATACGTCGTGCCGCGTGCCGCAGCATCGTTCGAATCAGTCGAGATGGAGGAGGTTTTGGTCGTCGGCCCGATCGCGCCCGCCACAAAACAGCGCCGTGCCGGCTGCGCCGCGACGACCTGGGCAACCGCCCGCTTAGCGCACTCGGCCCCGGCTTTGGACAGTTCATACCCTAGGTCAGCCATGTCGTAGTCGGCTAACGACACGGATTGCGAATTAAACGTGTTGGTTTCAACAATGTCCGCCCCGGCTTCGAGGTACTGCCGGTGGATTCCCTCAATGACGTGCGGCTGCGTGACGTTCAACAGGTCATTGTGTCCCTTGAGGTCTTTGTTCCAATCCTTGAACCGGTCCCCGCGAAACGCGGCTTCGTCCAGTTTATGGCGCTGGATCATGGTCCCCATGGCGCCGTCGAGGATCAGGATACGTTCACGGAGCAGGTCTTGAATGTCGTGTACGGGCATGACTACCTATGTCTTTCTGTCACCGACTTCAGGCGGGCGGCGACTCGG
>DAONAB010000077.1:0-8989 GCA_035400805.1 Nitrospira sp.
CCTGTGGTCGCTGCCGCCTCATTACCAGTTGAGGAAGCGGTGCCCGCTGCAGTGATGGCAGAACAGCCGTCTGAAGAGATCGAGCAGGCGCCGGCGGTCGTTGCAGAAGAGCCGCCCATTCGTCCCGTACGCATCCAACCTGCCGGGCCCAGCGTATGGAGCCGGGTGGGTGAGGCGGCCGCGTCGTTGGTCGGGGCAGGGGTGTCGACGACCCGATCACTCATGGTGCTGGTTCTGGCCTTGATCGGCCTAGTCTTGTTTGCGATTGGAGGCACCATCGCTGCAGTGGCCCTGACGTGGTTCATACTCGAGGAACAGCCGAACGCGGCCTACCGCACGATGACCTCGGTGCCGCAACAGACACTGCAAGACTCCAATAAAAATGGCTATCTCCTCTTACTCGGTCTCGGGGCTGCCGCGAGTCAGGATCCTGTACAGGTTGGAATAGATCGACGGGTTGAAGGCGCCGACCGGGCATTCACGCATACCTGCCTGACCGGAGAAGGCTATGCGCCGGATGCAGGGCTCAGTGCATCGGCAGACACGGCGAGCAAGTGGATGAAGGCGGCCGACCCGGCGTTGCAGATGCAGATGGATGCGACCGGCGTCAAAACGTGGCTGTCGCAAGCGGAGGTCAGTCTGAGCCGGTACCGCCAATGGCTGAACAAGCCGTTCGAAGACGTGGGGTACGGCCAGTCGATCAGCCCGAACTGCGGCCTGATCCTCCAGACTCATCGGTTGTACCTTGCCGACGGATTTGCGCAGGATGTGGACACGGGAATCGGGCGGCTGGAAACCGATCTCACGGCCTGGCGGACGGTCTTGGGACAGGCGAAGTCCTTGCCGGTAAAAATGTTAGCGAGCGCCGCCATGAATGACGATCTTGCAGTCATGGGCGGGCTGTTGCAGCGGTCGGACCTCGATGAACGCTATGTCAGCCGAATGGCCAAATTGGCGCGGCCGTTAGAGTCATCCGAACAGTCACTTCGTTGGCCGATGCAGAGTCAGTTTGTGCTCGCCACCAAGACGCTGGATGAAGCGGTCAGCCAGAACCGGGCCGACACGCGTCCGTTCTATGGCGCCATTGCTGCGGCGTTGCCATTGCCGAAGCAACGCCGGTTCAATGCGTACGCCGACTATTATGAAGCGGCGGGAAAAGCATCTGCGGATGGACGGTATGCCGACCTGCCGAAGCTCTCACAGTTTGTGCGTGTGGCTCCGTACAGCGTGAGCGCCATGGTGGTGAACCCCATCGAGAGTGTGGTCGGGGTAGACCCGATGCCCACATGGGAAACCTACTCCGGTCGAGTCTTGGAAACCGATGCGCGGTTGCGGTTGGCCTCGTTGCAGGCCTGGTTACGCCGGACGCCGCCGGAGCAGGACTTGCTGACCCGGTTAGCCAAGGCTGGCCAGGGGCTCTACGACCCCTTCACCGGACTCCCCATGCTGGTCAATATGAAAAAGGGCGTCCTGTATAGTGTCGGACCGGACCTCAAAGATAATGAAGCGCACGAGCGCCTTGATCTCGTGGCTCAGATCCCCTCGGTTGCCTGGGCCGGCGGGAAGAAATCGGCCGATGGAGGCAAGACCAAGTAATTCCTCCGCATTCCCTCTCCGCCGCTCGAATTGAAGCCTTCCCGCGTTGCTCCCATGACCGTCCCGCATCTGTGGCTGCACCCTGTCAACCGGGCGTGTCCTCCTGCGTTATAGCCTGAGAGAAGCAGCCATCTTCGCCTTGAAAAATGGCCGGCGGTGAGTGCGATTCGGCTCTTTTACTTCGGGACCGGTTAGGCATGGCGACTGGAGATGTTCCCTTGGTTTTTCTTGATTTCATCATGATTCGAGACGAGAATCGGGCCGATCTCGGCCGAGGCCAGGTCCATGCGGCTTCCGCCTATGGGTCCTCATCGGTCGATGACTGGGTCGATAGAAGATGAGTATGGGAATGAGCGGCTGCCATTCCCCCATCGCCGTTCAGGGGCAGCCAGGCCATCTGTGCCTGGGTGAGAGGGTGGGATCACTGGATCGAACCCAGGCATTGGATCGGTTTCTCGCCGGGATTGAGCGGCGCGCATTCCGTATGGCGCATATTGCCACAGGGAATGAGGACGAAGCGCTGGATCTTGTGCAGGATGCCATGCTGAAACTGGCCCAGAAGTATGCCCGGCGGCCTGAGGAGGAATGGGGCGCGCTGTTTCACTGCATTCTGCAGAGCCGCATACGTGATTGGTATCGGCGGGAGCGGGTACGAAACCGCCTACGGGAATTTTTTCGCGGGGCTCAGGATGATGAGGAGGGGGAAGATCTGCTGGAGCAGATTCCCGACTCAACCACTCCCGCGCCGGATGGCGAGGTGCAGTGTAAGCGGGCCTGTGCTGAACTGGAAGTAGCCCTTCGCGCCCTGCCGCTTCGTCAGCAACAGGCGTTTCTTCTCCGCATCTGGGAAGAGATGGATGTGGCGCAAACGGCTCACGCCATGGGCTGTTCCCAGGGCAGCGTCAAAACCCATTTGTTCCGGGCGTTGCAGGTGCTGCGCCAGCGATTGGGAGAACATTGGCCATGAACAAACGATCGGACGAACAGCCGGATCCGTTGTCCGCGGCGGCGAAGCGTCTTCTCGATCACAGTGTGCAAGAACTCGATCGAAAGACGGTGCTGGCCCTCCAGCGTGCGCGGGTGAATGCCGTCAGCCGATTCTCTGCACGTCGGCCTTGGCTTCAATGGGCCGGTGGAGTGGCCTTGGCCTCGATGGCCGCTCTGGCAGTGACGATGTGGCTGTGGCAGGCGAATAGCGCCAACCATTCGCATCTGTTGTTGGAAGATCTCGAACTGATGCAATCGCCGGAAAATCTCGAATTGTCTGAGGATCTCGACTTTTACGATTGGCTGGCCGATGGTACCGCCACGACCGGGTAGTGCAGGACTGATGCTCCTGTTCTGCCTGGCTGTGGGAGTACCAGCGGTAGAAGCAGCGCCGGCGCCACAGGCAGAAGAGCCGGACCTCGAGTTGCTCGATTTCCTCGGTAGCTGGCAGGATGAGGATGGACGGTGGGTCGATCCCTTTACCGTCACGCATGATGATGCCCCGCAGTCCCCTGTGGAACGACCACCGAATCGCAACGGGATGCCTTCAGACACTCACAAGCCCGCGCAAGAGACACCGTCAACGTCTGCAAAAGATCACCCGCGCAACCCCCTAAGGATGCAAACCAGCCCATGAACGTCGTGGTGATAGGGATCATGGTCGTGTTCCTCGTGTGGTCGCCTGCGTGGGCACAAGGCGACCAGGCCGGAGTCCCCTGGAGCCAGCTCAGTCCAGGCGAGCAACAACTGTTGCAGCGGTTCAGCGACAACTGGGATCAGTTTCCGCCGCGCAAACAGCAACGCTTGCGGAATGGGGCGCAGCAGTGGGGCACGATGACGCCGGAAGAGCGTCAGGAAGCCAAGCAGCGGTTTAAAGAATGGCGGTCGCTTCCTCCGGAGCAACGACAGCAATTGCGTGAGCGGTATCAGCAGTTCCGCCAATTGCCGCCTGAACAGCGCGAATCGGTGCGAA
Source organism: Nitrospira sp. (assembly GCA_035400805.1). Lineage (GTDB taxonomy): Bacteria > Nitrospirota > Nitrospiria > Nitrospirales > Nitrospiraceae > Nitrospira_A. Next base: position 3,557 of record DAONAB010000077.1, read on the forward strand.
ATGCCCGGCGATGGTTTCGATCTCTCCCCCTCGAGCAGCGGAAGGAGTTACGGGACAAGTTTCAGACGATGACGCCGGAGGAGCGTCGTGCCTATCGGAGAGAGCTGCGCCGCCAGTATGGCGGGAATGGTGGCAGTGGTGCTGGGCAGGTGCCTGGCGCGGGAGCCGGTCAGTAACCTTCCGGCGAGCCCCCTACGCGTGATGCGTCAGGTGTGACGAACGTCAGTCCCCTCGGTTTTTCGCTGATCCTTCACATACACGCTGCCGGGCTGGCTCTTGGCGATTTTTTTCAGCTCTGAGGCGATCTTGCTGACATCGCCCGGATGCGTAATGACTCGCTGTTCGTTGGTGACTACCGCAATGGACAGGCTCATCAGGGGAAACCGTTCGTGGTTGCCGCGCCGGTCGAGGGAGTCGATAAATCCCTTGCCGCGATCGTCGGGATCGTAGAAATCCGGAATCACTAAATCGAACCGTTTAATCAACGTCTGACAAATCGCTTCGATGGTGGACGGCGCACTCATAAACACAAAATCGTCCCCTCCCACATGACCGACGAATCCGTCGGTGCCCGCCAGTTCGCTGACGACGGTGGTGAGGATCCGGCAGGTCACCACGAGGACTTCATCGCCTCGCGCATACCCATAGCGGTCATTGAACGATTTAAAGTTATCGAGGTCCAGATAGGCGAGGGCGAAGGGGGCGCCGCTTTCAATACGCGCGGTGGTTTCGTGGAGAATCGTGCTGTTCCCCGGTAGTCGCGTGAGGGGGTTGGCATCCAGCGACCGTTCAAGGCGGCTGAGGCACAGGCGGACCCGTTGGGGCACTTCCTCGGGTCGATAGGGCACGGCAATATAGTCGTCGACGCCGAGCGCCGCCCAATCCACATCATTGACCCGGCTGTCCCGAATCAGAATGATCACCGGCAGTCGACCGAGGAAGGGATCCGCGCGCAACTCCCTTGCCAGCGTGTCTGCCGAGCGTCCATTCGTCCCTTCCGCGGCCAGTACCAGGCAGGGAGGATCATGCACCAATTCATGGAGCGCGAGCCGTCCGGCATCCACTGCGACGACACTGAAGCCCGAACGGTTGAGTCCTATGGTCAACCGCTCGATTTCGACGGGGTCATTGTGCAGCAGGAGAATACGCCGGTTGGAAGGGGAGCCGCTCATAGATAGTCGTCGATGGTTTGAAATTCTTCCGTGGCTTGAGCGAGGCATTGCGTGAGGCTCTGTGCATCGAGGCCGACGAGATCCCAGGCCTGACGGGAGAGCGGAGGGACCAGGTCGTCGCCCGGGTTGCCGCAGGCCATGCCCTTCACCAGCACATCGGCCACGTGCACGATGGCGGTTTGCAGTGTCGCCTCTTGGGCGGCCGACGGCATATGGTGATGGAGAATCGGTTCGCGCAAACTGGTCGGCAGATGCCAGGCGGTGGCGAGCCATCCCCCGACGTCGGCGTGGGTGACGTCGAATAGTTCCCGTTCCGTGTCCATGAGTGATCGGGAGCTGTCTTTGGTGGCGGCGGTGATCTGCTGGCCGACGTCCGGCCATTTCACGTAGAGCACGACTTTTCCGATATCGTGGAGCAGTCCGCCGACAAACACCTCTTCAGGATTCTTCATCCCGGCCTTCGCGCCCAGGATATGCGCGGTCATGGCGACACCCAGCGAGTGGCGCCAGAGGTCGTTCATGCCGGCGTTCTTCATCATGTCGAACGCGGTGGCACAGAGTGTGAGGCCCTTGACGACACTCAGCCCCAGCACGACGACGGCATGGGCGACTGAGGCGATACGTGAGGGAAAGCCGTAGAAGGGCGAATTGGCCAACCGCAACACCTTGGCGGACAGGACCTGGTCTTTTTCGATCAGGGCGCCGATTTCCTCCGCCGAGATATTGGGGCGGCCGATCATTGATGCCAGTTTCTGCACGACGTGGGGCAGGGTCGGCAGCTCGCCGACCTGCTCAATGCGTCGCCGGAGATCTACGTTGGGCGAAGACTTCATAGGGTTGGAGGCGCCTCCTGATTGTCGGCCACCCCATGTGTCGTCCGGAGCTGCAGACGAATCGCTTCGCGAATCTGGCATTGAATCGGATCGTCGTTCACACGGCGAAAGCGATGGTCCAGCTCGGATTCCAATTCGGCAAGGGTTTTTCCACTGGCGTCGCCGGCATCGCCCTCGACATAGACAGACGTGAGCCCAAGGCGCTGGAGGCGGGGAAGGGTCGCCTCGTCCAGTTCCGCGCCGAGAGGAAGGACTACGAGTCCCGTGTTGTTGGTCACGGGCTTGGCGAGGATCATTCCCGGTGTGAGCTCTTCGATCACGACGCGTTTCATGCCTGGCTCTCGTGTCTTTTCGAGTCCGTGAGCGGGAAGGTCTCTAAGAGCTGTTGCCCCTCAGCACCTGAGGAGAGCTCTTTGGGCTGTATCGGTTGAAACGTGATCGATCTTGAGCTGGGAGAAGGAGCTGAATACCCGGCTGGACCGTCCGTATCAACAGTCTGCTTGACAGGACCAAGGACATTCCACAGAATCCATCGCGACATTCGGCTGAACGTTCATGAAGGGAGAGTCGATGAAGTGTGAAATTCTCTATCCCGGGGCCTTTCCAATGGTACGGGTGTATCTGGATGCCAGTGAGACGGTCAAGGCCGAATCGGGCGCCATGGTGGCCGCTTCGCCGACTATCGATATCGAGAGCAAGATGGAAGGCGGGTTTCTCGGTGCGCTGTCGCGGAAGATGCTGAGCGGCGAAAAGTTTTTCTTCCAGACGCTGCGAGCCAGCCGGGGTGCGGGAGAAGTCTTGCTGGCGCCGACGGTGCCCGGCGAAATTGTGCTGCTGGAATTGGACGGCGTCAATGAGTACATGGTGCAGAAGGACGGGTTTCTGGCCGGTGCAGAAGGCGTGAAGATCGAAAGCAAGATGCAAAGCCTGACACGCGGATTGCTGGGCGGGGAAGGGTTTTTTATCTTGAAGATCGGCGGGATCGGGCAGTTGATTCTCAACAGTTTCGGAGCTATCCATAAAATCGAACTGAAGCCGAATGAAGAATACATTGTCGACAACAGCCACCTGGTGGCCTGGACGTCTACCACGACCTACAATATCGAAAAAGCGTCGTCGGGATGGATCGCGAGTTTGACCTCGGGCGAGGGCTTGGTGTGCCGCTTCCGTGGACCGGGTGTCGTCTACATCCAGAGCCGTAATCCCGGCAGTTTCGGCAATTGGATACGACAGTTCATTCCCGTTTCCGAATAGTGGCTGTCCAAAACGTTCGTGCACGTTGTTCTCGGCTCACGACACATCCTTAACGTACCGCTGAGGGTACGCCTCCGGTTTGCGTTCACCTGCTGCCACGCTGGCCGCCGTGTTGAGCACCCGCGTGAAGAAGGTTAAGTACTGAAGATGGCCCTATCTCCCAACGCCCTCTGTTTCGGTGACGGACTGCCGGGGGCCGGCGTGCCCTGTGTGGTCGAACTCTGCCCGGAGGGCTTGCGCGTCGCACCTATGGGCGAGACTTCGCTCGTGGAGCAGGTCGTGGCGTTCGCAGACATGGCGGTTCAGGCTGGAGGGTTGGATCATGATCAGCTGGTCGTGTCGTGGGGAGCCGGCTCTTCGGCCCGGACCGTCTACGTCAAAGATCCCGAAGTAATCGTCGCCTTCCGACGCGCGGCTCCGCCTCAGTTGACGGCCCATCTTGATCGGGCTGCCGAACAGGTCCGGCGCGCTCGACACAGCCATCGCCTCTTGTGGGGCAGTGTGTTGGGGGTCGTATTCGGCCTGGGACTGCTGTTGTGGTTCGGGACGGATCTGATGGTCGAATGGGCGGTCGCCAGAATTCCGATCGAGTGGGAACAGAAATTGGGCGAGACTGTGTATCAGGATTTTCTGTCCAAAGAGACCGTGCTGAAGGAAGGGCCGGCGGTGAGCGCCGTGCAGGAAATGACGCAGCGGCTGACGGAGAAAATTCCCCATAACCCGTACAAATTTCAGATTTCCGTCGTGCAGAGCCCCGTGGTGAATGCCTTCGCACTGCCGGGAGGGTATGTCGTGGTCTTCACCGGGTTGATGACCAAAGCGGAAAGCGGCGAAGAAGTGGCTGGCGTCTTGAGTCATGAATTGAACCATGTGTTGCAGCGGCACGGCCTGGAGCGCATGGTCAAGATGCTCGGGCTGGCGGCTGTGGTGGGCATTGTGCTGGGGGACCAACAGGGACTGACCGGCTTGGCGAAACAGGTAGGCATGGAGTTAGTGACGTTGAAGTTCGGCCGTGCCCAGGAGACGGAAGCCGACGTGACCGGCATTCGCCTCTTATCTGACGCGCGTATTGCACCGGATGGCATGATCCGGTTTTTTGAGCGCTTGTCCGAGAAGGACAAGGAACGCGTCGAAGTGTTTTCCACTCATCCCATGAGCGCGGCTCGTGCAGCACTCTTGAGGGCGGAGTTGGCCGCATTACCCAAGCGAAGCCCCGAACCGTTCACCTTCCAATGGAAGACCATTCAGGATTCGTTGGGAGCCTCTGAACTCAAGAAGTAACGCGAGGCGTGAAATGCGCATCGGAGTCATCTCGGATACGCATGGGCTGTTCGATCGCTCGATCCTTCACCATTTTGCCGGTGTCGAGCATATTCTGCACGCCGGGGATATCGGCTCCGGTGATGTCCTGGCGCAACTGGAACGGATTGCGCCAGTGACTGCCGTGTCAGGTAATGTGGACGGATTCGAGGCCAGCGGGGTTCCCGTGGAGCAGACCGTTGAGCTGGAGGGCCATCGTGTCGCGATCTACCACCGCCTCTATGAAGGTGGTCGGTTGACGCAGGAGGGGAAGGATCTGCTGGACCGCGTTCGTCCCGCAGTGTGTGTCTATGGGCATACCCATCAGCCGAAGGCCGAATGGCGAGACGGAGCGTTGTTGTTCAATCCGGGATCTGCCGGACCGAAACGCTTTCGTCTCCCGCGCGCGGTGGGTCTACTGTTGTTTCACAATGGGTCGATCGACACGCGGCACATCCTGTTAGGCGATCGCGCGGAATGACGAGCGCAGACGCTGCGCCGATTTTTTGCTCTACATGAAGTCGGGGGTTGTCTATAATGAGCGAGGAATGTATGGATAGTCGGGCGGGCGAAGGCATTCACTTGTTGCGAGGAGGAGGACGTATGCTGAGACAATTCATCGTTGCGTTGGGTGTGGTGGCAGTGGCCTCACAAGCCGGGTTGGCGATGGCAGCCAATCCAGATACAGGCCCCGGTTGTGGTCTGGGGAAGTTGGCCTGGGCCGACTATAAGAACCAGAAGAACATCGCCCCGCAGGTGATGATGGCCACGACGAACGGCACCTTTGGCAGCGGGACGTTCGGGATCAGCTCTGGAACGTCGGGCTGTACGAATGATGGTCAGGTCATGGCCGATCAAAAGACCACGATGTTTGC
>DAONAB010000077.1:9089-10892 GCA_035400805.1 Nitrospira sp.
CCGGTCATCGGCCGGGGCCCTGCGCTGCGTGCTGTCTCCAATCGTGCATATTCTGCTCATCCTCCTGGTCGGCCTTTTCCTCGCGACTTCCATCGAGGCGCAGGAGCCGCCTGCGCCGTATCTGTCCGAACTCCTTCAACGAGCTCATCAGGCGAAGCTGGCAAACGAGCGCGAATGGCATCTCTTGCTCCACTATCGAGCGAACCTGTTCGGCGGCTATACGAGTGAGCAGGACGATCCGGGTTTTTTCCTGTCTCCTGACGGCCAGACCGACCCGCAGGCTGAACTCGATGCCACGCTCACGCAATTCTTCTCGCCCGAGCTGATCGGCCGCTCCAAACAGCCGGCGCAATGCGCCTTTGTCGCGCGGTATGCATGGCTCCACGAGCATCTGCACTTCGATGCGGGACAACTGCCAGCTATGCGTTGCGAGCGGTTTGAACAATGGATTGAAGAGTTCCATGCCCGGTCCATCACGCTCGTCTTCCCCTCGGCCTTTATGAATAACCCGGCCTCCATGTTCGGCCACACCCTGTTGCGCATCGATCAGGAAGGGCAGACGCCGCACACTCGCATCTTGGCCTACACCATTAACTTCGCGGCGGATGTTCCCAAAGACGAAGGCTTGGCCTATCCGGTGCGCGGGATTTTCGGGGGATATCGCGGATATTTTTCGACGATTCCCTATTACCTCAAGGTGCAGGAGTACCGGGATATCGAAAATCGCGATATCTGGGAGTACCGGCTCAACTTCGACGAGCCGAAAATCCGGCGATTGCTCATGCATGCCTGGGAACTCGGGAATGCGTCGTTCGACTATTTCTTCTTTAAAGAAAATTGTTCCTACCATCTGTTGTCGTTGCTGGAATATGCCGACCCTTCGTTACGCTTGACCGACAAATTCCGCTTTTGGACCATTCCTGCCGACACCGTTCGCCTGCTCGCGGATCAACCGGGACTGGTGACGGACACGGCGTTTCGCCCTTCGCGTGTGACGCTCATTCGACGCAAGCGAGAACAGCTCACCGCCGCTGAGCATGGATTGGTCAAGCGATTAGTGCGTGATGCGGCCGTCGCGCAGTCGGATGACGTGCGCAGCTTGCCCTTACCGCGGCAGGCCTTTGTTCTGGACGTGGCGTCGGATTACGTGCGCTATACCGGTGAGCGCGATGAGTCGCAGGCGACAGCGGCCCGCGACCACAATCGGCAACTTCTGACGGCGCGCAGCCTCTTGCGAATTCCCTCCGAAGATCTGTCGATTCTGCCCTTTGCGACGCAGCCAGAGTCGGGGCACAAGACCTCTCGCGCGAGCCTCGGGGGAGGCTGGCGCAATAACGATTCCTTTGAAGAGTTCAGCGTGCGGACCGCGTACCACGATTTGCTCGACCCCGAGCCCGGGTACACGCCGGACGCGCAGATCGAGATCGGTTCAATCAGCGTGCGTCACTACAACCGGGCCGATCAGACCCGGATTGAACGGGCGACCCTGCTGAACGTGGTGTCACTGTCGCCCATCGATAGCCTCTTTCGTGCGCCATCCTGGAAGTTGAATGTCGGGATGCAGACCATCAGGTATGGCGAGTGCCAGCTGTGTAGCAATTGGAGTATGAATGGCGGGATCGGGGCGGCAACCGAAACGCATGTGCTGCGACGTGAAGTATGGTTTGCCTTCGCGGAAGTTGAGGGGAATTACAGTCGGGCTTATGAAGAGCGGCATCGTGTGGGCGGCGGGGAATCCGCGGGGTTTTATGCCGACGTGGCCGATCGCTTGCGAATGCTGGCGTCAGCGACCTATCTGCGTTA
>DAONAB010000078.1:0-10858 GCA_035400805.1 Nitrospira sp.
CCTATGGGCCGCGTCTGCACGGCACGAGAGATAAACGGTCGCTCGACGAGCTTGTGCAACACAGTTTGCAAGGCGCGGGTCTTTGGGATGAGGTGAAGGATCGTCTGCAGCACAGCGCCGTCGGACTCTCCGGCGGCCAGCAGCAACGGCTCTGTATCGCCCGTGCCTTGGCCGTCCAGCCGGAAGTGATTCTCATGGATGAGCCCTGTTCCGCGCTGGATCCGATTGCCACCGGGAAAATCGAAGAGCTCATCTATAGCTTGAAGGAGACCTACACGGTCGTCATTGTGACGCATAATATGCAGCAGGCGGCGCGGGTTTCCGATCAGTGCGGATTTTTCCTCATGGGCGAGTTAGTCGAGTTCGGTGATACCAAAACCATTTTTACGACCCCTCGTGACAAGCGGACTGAGGATTACATTACCGGGCGATTCGGATAAATCGACAGGATGTTGAAAAAGGCCGCCGGCTTTGTTCTCGCGTCGCTCAGAGACTCAACGTACTGCAGAGTACGCTTCGTCTCTTCTCTTGCTGCGGTCGCGCCGGACGACCTTTTTGACCATCCTTCGGGAAATCGTATCCTTGCCGACTCACATATGTGTCTTTCGACGGCGCATGTACCTCATTTTTTATAGGGCTGCTAGGAGAGGAGGCGGAACCATGCAACGACACTTCGATCAAGACCTCGCGCATCTCAAGCAACAATTGCTCCGCATGGGCGGCCTGGTCGAGTCGCAAATTCAGCAGGCCCTGCAGGCGCTGGTGGATCGCGATTCCGATTTGGCCGTCGATGTCATCAAGCAGGATCATGACGTCAATGCCTTGGATGTCGAGATCGACGAGCTGTGCATTCAACTCTTGGCGCTGCAGCAGCCCACAGCCCGCGACCTACGATTCGTGACGACCGGCATGAAGATTTCTTCTGAACTGGAGCGGATGGGTGATCTGGCCGACAACATTGCCCAGCGGGCGCTTGAGCTCAACGGCGAACCGCAGCTCAAGCCCTATATCGATATTCCACGTATGGCGAATTGGACGATGCGCATGGTCAAGGAATGCCTGGATGCCTTCGTTAATTCCGATCCGGTGTTAGCCAGGAAGGTCTGCGCAGACGACGATTTCGTCGACGAGGTGAACGAACAGTTGTTTCGAGAGCTGCTTTCTTTTATGCTGGAGGACACGCGTACCATCACCCGTGCGATCCGCCTGACGTTTGTGGCCAAATCGCTCGAACGGATTGCTGATCACGCCACCAATATCGCAGAACTTGTCGTCTATATGGTTGAAGGCAAGAACATCCGGCACGTCGCTCCTACCGCGAGTTTCTAGATGCCCAAGCTGGCCGTCCTCGATATTGGCACCAATTCCATCCATATGGTGCTCGCCGAGGTCCAGCCGGACTACTCCTATAAAATCCTCGATCGTTTTAAAGATATGACGCGCCTGGGCGACGGGGTGTTCACTTCCCGCCGCTTGTCTGATCAAGCCATGATGCGTGGCTTGGAAGTGATCCGCTCACTCGTGACCCTGGCCAGGAACAAGGGATACGAACAGATCGAAGGCGTGGCGACGAGTGCGGTGCGGGAAGCGCGGAACGGCGGCGAGTTTTTAGATCACGTGATGCAGCAGACCGGCCTCACCGTGCGTGTGATCACCGGGGCAGAGGAAGCCCGATTGATTTTCCTTGGCGTGCAGAACAGCGTCGCCCTGCCTGAGTCCCCCACGTTGGTGATCGATATCGGCGGCGGCTCGGTGGAGGTGATCGTCGGGAACCGGGAGGCCATTTTTCAGGCGCGGAGCCTGAAGCTGGGCGCAATCCGGTTAAAGGATCTGTACCTCTCCAAAACGCCTCCATCAAAAGCGATGCTTCGGGAGCTGGAAGCGGCGGTGACCGTCCAACTGAAAACTGCCTTGGGCTCGTATAAGACCAAACGGGTCGAGCAGGTTATTGCGACGTCCGGCATGGCGGGAAACCTGGCCGAGGTCATTCATCTGCAACGTACCGGTCGTCCGCTCCCGCAGCTGAATTTGGCGAAGGTGTCCGCCAAAGACATCGCGGCCGTCGAAAAGCGCCTGGCCGATGCTTCGTTAAAAACGCGGCTGGCCATGCCGGGGCTCGATCCCAAGCGCGTGGATACTCTGCTGCCGGCCGCCATGGTGTTCCGAATTCTGCTGGAGTTGTTGCAGAAAACGGAGATCATCATCTGCGACAAGGCCATTCGTGAAGGCATTATTTACGATTTCATTCAGCGGCACCACGAACGGATTCAGGCGGAGCGGGACATCCCCGATGTGCGGAAACGGAACATCCTTGCCCTCGCGCATCGCTGCCATGTCTCCGAGACGCATGCCCTGCACGTCGCGAGGCTGGCATTGCGCCTCTTCGATCAGACGAAGGAGTTGCATGGATGCGGGCAACGGGAGCGCGAATGGCTGGAATCTGCGGCCATCCTGCACGACATCGGCTACATGATCAATTCGCGGCAGCATCATAAGCATGCCTATTACCTGATCAAGCACAGCGATCTCTCAGGGTTTACCGCTGAGGAAATTGACCTGATTGCGAATGTCGCCCGCTATCACCGACGATCGGTGCCCAACCGGAAACATGGCGAATTTACGGCATTGCCGGAGGGCTCTCAACGCGTCATTAATGTCTTATCGGCCTTGCTGCGAATCGCCGACGGTTTGGACCGCAGTCAGTTTTCCGTGGTGCAAAACGTTGAGGTCAAACTCGGTAAGACGGTGCTGATCACTGCGCAGGTGTCCGGTGATGCGGAGTTGGAAGTTTGGGCGGCGCGCGGCCGCAGCGATCTGTTCGAGAAAGTCTTCAAGCGGCCGGTGCAGTTCATTACGACCACCCGAGACGACGACGCCCCTTGACTCCGGGCCGTTGTGAATCCTGCGTCCCTCCTTCCTGCAAAGTCCGTGATGCGACTCGACGTGTGTGGAGATCGGCCTCGACATCAACCGGATCGACGCTTGCCGAAGGATGAGTGGCGAGGCCGGCACCTGTACTCATCCTAGTGCACGTAATTGCGATGCCGTGAGCCACCATTCAAGGCGGCCTTTTGCAGGACGCACGGATCCTTCGAGGTGAAGCAGGCAGGCGCCGGCTTTCTTGAGCGAGAGCCCCTGGCAGACCTTTCCAGTCAGGAGAATGCCGGCGGTCGCGCTCAGGTGCGGTTCGTGCCCCACGCACAAGACCACTGCGTCGGACGGCAGGGTGTTGAGCAGTGCAATCACGACACGCGGAGGGACATCCGGATTGAGTTCAGGACAAATCCGTAGCGGCGGCGCGGCGGACATCAACGCCCTCAGAATCGTGGCCGTTTCCCGGGCGCGTGTCAGCGGGCTTGAAAGAATGTGTGTGGGAAGAAGACCGAGAGCCAGCAGGCCTTTGCTCGATTGCCGGGTACGAATCCGCCCTTTTTCCGTGAGCGGCCGGTTCTGGTCATTCCCCCGCCAGTCCTCGCGATCATAGGCAATGCCGTGTCGAAACAAGAGACAATCCATCAACGTTCTCCCTCGGAATAGACCGGAGGCGGTCGGACAGGAAATACTTTAAGTGATACGTGATATTCAGTCGATCCCTCGAACAGAAACAGATGCATCATGATGACAGGAACGCGACGAGGTAGTCATATCCTACCGCAGCCCCCGTCTCAAGGGGTGCTCGACTCTGCTGCCTCCAATAAGGACACCGTCCTCCGGTTGTTAGGCGAAGTGACGGTGGGAAGAGAGCGAGTCGACAGCATCCATGCCATTCGCACGCATTGTCGAAGACTTCAAGCATTGCTGGAGCTCTGTGGGGAGGCCAAACGTGCCCGGGAAGTGGCGGATGGTGTGAGCCGCTTGAGTAGGCTGCGCGCGCTCCAGGTCTTCCGGCAATACCTGGTCAGATGTGACGCGACACAGAAGGATCTCACCCTGGTGGATGACCGGGTTGCGAAACAGAGCAGGAAGTTAACGCGCACAGAGGCCTATCAGAAGATAGAGCGTGTCGTTTCGAAACTGGCGCTTCAACTAATTGCCTCCCCTCTCGATGTGGGGAGCCGCCGGCTTGATGCGCGACGTCATGCGCACGAGCGCCAGTTCAAGGAACTCATCGTCGCGGCGTCGGATAAGCCGCGGCGAAAACGCCTCCATGCCTTGCGTCTCGCCCTGAAGATGATCCGGTATCAGACGGAATGGTTGCCAGGGCGAACGGCCGCGACACGCGATCTGCTCTCACGACTGAAGCGGGTTCAAACCATATTGGGAAGATATGAGGAGTTGGCGGATTTTCGTCGCTGGGGTAAACCGCTGAGCCGGCCGGTGCAGCAGCGTATTACCAAGGATTGGAAGCGGGCCCGGAAACGAGCCCGGCATGTTCCCGATACGCTGCAGTGGTTATTGGATGCGTTGGCATCCGGCCAAGTGTGGAGTGTTGAAGGTCTTCCCGTTACGTCAGTGCACCGCAAGTCCACCGGGCTCGTCTGAAGCCGGTGTCATCAGGCGAAACCCGCCCGGCACGGCTTTGATTGCGTCCACCGATGGGGCTTCGTCCGACAACTTTCGATTGAGCTGCTCCATGCATCGATCGAGTTCCCCGTCGTGCATGAGCGTGTCGTCACCCCAGAGCAAGGATTTGAGTTCTTCGCGCGGGACGACGCTTCCGACCGTCGTCGCCAATCGGCGCAGAGCGTTCCACTCGTGCGCAGACAGCGTGATTTTTTTTCCTCGATACACCGCGACATACAGATGTTCAGTGAGCGCGAGATCTTCGGCAAGCTCTTCATCTTGCGGTTGACCCTGCCGGCAACGGCGCAGCAGCGCGCGCACGCGGGCGAGGAGTTCCGTCCCTGAATAGGGTTTGACGATAAAGTCGTCGGCCCCCGCGTCCAGTGCTTCCGCCCGGCGTTCCTCGGAAGAAAACCCCGACATGACAATGATGGGAATGTGTTTCGTCGAAGGATCCTGCCGCAACCGTTTGCACATTTCCCGGCCGGTCAGTCCGGGAAGGTTGTCATCGGCCACGATGAGGGAGGGCTTGATCCGCCAGACATCCTGCATGCCCGCCGGTCCGTCGAATGCGACATTGGTCCGGAATGACGCCTGCCGGAGAATCTGATCAAGCAACTTGGCCTGACTCTGATCGTCCTCGACAATTTCGATGATTTCTAAGGCCATGGAAATACTCCCCTCCCACGTCATCGGCTCGCGGAGGGCGAAACTTGAGACCTCCTGCCTGAGCTGTGGCTGAAATCCTGGAAGGAGAAGACGCTAGACGGAGTATGCGGTGCCGGATTGCAGGCTTCGGACGGCCAGCAGGCAGGTACGAGTGACTGCTTCGATCTGATCGAACGGAATCACCGGCGGCCCGCCCTGTTCGACGGCTTGGACGAATGCTGCCATTTCGTCGGTAAAGCCCTTGTCGCGTTTGGCCGTTTTAAAGGTGCGGTGGCGGGTACCTTCGTAGAAGGAGGTCTCCATGAAATCATCCATGACGAGCGACCTGCCGTCCGCGTGAGCTTCAAAACGTTCTTTGGGAAGTCCGGAGTTGCCTTCGGCGGCATAGAGGATGGTTCCCATCGATCCGTCGCCGAAGGTGAGCGTGAGACTGCATTGATCCTCCGTGATGCCTGAACTGTGGCGCCCCACCCGACGCGCGAAGACGGAAGTCGGCAGGGCTCCTGACAGCGCCTGCATATAGTCCACGAAATGGCAGACTTCACCAAGGATGCGTCCTCCACCGATATTGGGATCCTGCACCCAGTGGTCTGGAGGAACGCGACCGGCATTGATGCGATAGAGCATCACCAGCGGGTTGGCGCGTGACGCAAAAAAGGCCCGGGCCTCCTTCGCGTGCGGAGAAAATCGTCGATTGAATCCCGCCAGAAGCTGGAGACCCTCTGGGGCCTTTTTTTCATAGGTCGCGCGGATCTCCTGCAGTTCGTCTTCCGTGAGGCAGAGGGGTTTCTCGACGAAGACATGTTTGTCGGCGAGTAACGATTTGACGACCAATTCGGCATGGCTGTCATGGCGCGTGCCGATCAGCACGGTATTGATCGCACCGTCGTTCAGGATCGCCTGGTGGTCGCTCGTGCAGTAGCCGGCGCCGATTTTCCCGGCGAGTGTCTTCGCCGTGATTCCGGATGCGGTGCAAATTCCCTGAATGGCCACGCTCTTCATCGTCTGTAACGGCGGCAGCAGCATCGCCTTCACATGATTGCCTGCCCCGATTATGCCAAGAGTGACCGCGCGCGCAGGTTGGGCTGCGCCGATCGGTATCGTGCGCGGTAATGTTCGAGCGCGATCGGAGGGATAGGTGATCACCATGGCGATATATGGCGCCTGGCCTTCCATCATCAAGGCGTAGGCGGACTCGGCCTGTTCGATAGGAAACCGATGGGTGATCAACGGCTTGAGCAGCACTTTGCGCTCCGCAACCAACTCGAGAAATGACTGCATGTTGCGCTGTTCAGTCCAGCGAACATAGGCGAACGGATAATCCCGTCCCTGCTCCTCATACTGGGTGTCGTATCGGCCTGGCCCATACGACATCGACAGCCGCAGTTCCAATTCTTTCTTGTAGTACGGTTCGCGCGGTACATTCATGCCCACGGCGCCGACGACCACCACCCTGCCCTTCTTGCGCGCAATGTCACCCGCGACTTCTATCGGCCCGTTGTCTTTCGTGCTCGCGGTAATGATCACCGCATCCACGCCATGACCTTCCGAGAACATCTCTGCGGCTTCAGTCAATTCGTGGGGACGGATGGCCAGATCCGCGCCAAACTGACGCGCCAGTTCCAGTTTGGCAGGGTCAAGATCCGATCCCAGTACGCGGCAGCCGGAGGCTTTCAATAACTGCACGGTGAGTTGGCCTAAAAGACCGAGGCCGATCACCGCGATGCGGTCGCCGAGTCGGGGTTCCGCCTGGCGGACGCCCTGGAGTGCGATTGCACCCAGTGTCACAAAGGAGGCATCTTCGAAATCGACCGCCTCGGGAATCTTCACGCAGAGATGCTTCGGGACGTAGACCATTTCGGCGTGAGACGCATAGTTTTGCCCTGCACAAGCGACGCGATCACCGATCGAGAAGCTGCCTGCATCCCGGGCCAGATCGACGACCGTGCCTGCGCAGCTATAACCCAGCGCAATCGGGGTATCCAGTTTGTCGAAGACGCGCGCCAAGGTCTGGGTCAGTCCATCCTGGTGTAAGGCCGTCAGAACTTTTTTGACTTTTTCCGGACGTTCCATCGCCCGGCTCACGAGCGATTGTTGCGCACCCCGGACCGTGGATTTTTCTGTTCCGGGACTAATGAGCGAGGCGTCATTGAGCACTAACAATCCGCTTCCGCGTAAGGTAGGCGGTGGTACCTCCCCCACCTGAATCGTGCTTGACCGGTTGTATTGCAGAATTTGCTTCATAAGACTGGAAATGATGTCTTGAGAGACGCTCGCGAGCTTAGCGGTCCCCTTTTAAGAGGTGGCGCACCTGTCTCCATGCCTGGCCGATCCCCCACGCCGGACGTTCATGCTCCGCAGGTAAGGAGCGGTTGCCTTCCAGATTGGAGAGCCGGGTTGCGGTATCCTTGAACGTGCGGTCCGTGTGAAAAATCAGGCGGTACTGCTCCAACGCCTCGGGCTTGTCCCCCAGTTGTTCCAGGGTGCGCCCCAGCAGGTATCGGACACTCAGACTCTGTTGGCGTGGCGCGTTGTAATCGGCACAGGCGTTTCGAAATGCCGCTACAGCCTGTGGAACCTGGCCTAGCGCACGATAGCACAGACCGATCTGGCCGAACGACCGCAAATGATACGCGGGGTCTTGTGCCGCCTGTTGGAACTGGGCAATGGCGGCGATAAACTTCTGCGACTTTCTCAATGCCATGCCCTGCTCATAAAAGTGCTCTGCCGATTGGCGAGGCCTGTTGTGAGTCGCGGCGGGCAAGGCCTCCTGCGGAGGTCCCGGTTCCTTCCGAATTTCCGTCCGCTCCGTCTCCTCTGTTCCATCAGCGGCGGCAATAGTAGCCAGATCTTCCAGTTCCGACAGAGGAAGAATGCGATTCTTTCTCCGGTCAAGTGCAGCCTGCGCCAGCAATTGTGTCGTGATGTGTGGAGATTGCTGGGCAAAGCCGTAGGTCAACGCCATTTCACAGACCTGATTGATTAACCGCGGATTGCCCTGACTCAGCCGATACGTCAGGGCGCACGCCTGAGGAGTGAACAGCGGTCTGGATGAGCCGGACAGCTGGATGCGGTGATGAATGTACTGTGCAACCTCATCTTCGGTGAAGGGCTGAATATGGTAGTCCACCACCACCCGCTGGGCGAACTGGGTCATATCGACCCGGCGCAGCAAGGTTTGTAAGTCAGGTTGGCCCGAGAGGATGATTTGCAGCTGGAGGGTCTTTTCCTGATTCAAATTGGAGAGGAGTCGCAATTCCTCCAGAAGTTTCACGCCCAGATTTTGCGCCTCGTCCATGATCAGCACCACTCTCCGTTTGCGGATCGCTTGTTCTGCCAGAAACTTGGCGAACAGGTGCTGGGCTTCGACGGGATCGAGCTGTTTGGTGTTGAGACCCAAGGCCAATAAAATCCACGGCAACAGATACTCGACGTCATAGCGGGCATTGCTCAGGAACCCGATGGAGTAGGTGTCACGATTGTCGGCGATCAACCGGTGCAGCAGGGAGGTTTTTCCCGTGCCGGGATCGCCGGTCAGCACCATGAACGGAGCTTCGGTGAGGAGGCCATACTCCAACAGGCTGTAGGCGGTGCGGTGAGTCGAGCCGAGGTAGAGAAAGTCGCTGTCCGGCAGCAGCGAAAACGGTTTGCTGTGGAGTTGGTAGAAACTTTTATACATCGATGGCCTATATCATCCTTTTCATGCTCGCCGGCGTGGCCGTCGCGTGCCCCACTTTGTTGACTACCGTCCCCAGTACCGGCGTCGAATGTTTGACCAGCGACAGGGCTCGTTCCACATCTTCCGCTTTTGTGCGTCCTTCTTCAATCACCACGAGCATGGCATCGAGATACGGCGAAAAGGCCAGCACATCTGAAGTCTGCAGGATCGGAGGCAAGTCGAAAAGGATCATACGCGATTGATAGCGATGTTTAAACTCGTCGACGAGGGCCAGCATTTTAGGCGACGTCAGGGCTTCCGCTGAGTGTGACACGGTGCGACCTCCCGGCAGTAGGACGAAGCGGCCGATTCCGGGATGCACCAACAATTCTTCAATGGGGACATCGTCCAGCAAATAGTCAGCCAGGCCTTGGGAGTCACCCAGATCAAACATCTCATGGACGCTGGGATGCCGGAGATTGGCATCCACAAGGAGGACGGACTGCGTGACATCCATGGCCAGACTGGCAGCCAGGTTGACGGCGGTGAATGTTTTTCCCTCTCGCTCGCCGGGGCTGGACACGCCGATGACATTCCAGCCCTTCTCCCTGACCCGATGCAACACCTGCGTGCGCAGAATTTTGAACGCATCCACGAACGGGCCCGACTCAAAGCCGGCTAAAATGCGCTGTTCTCGTAGCACGGGTTCGGGGATTTGCACTGAGCGTGTGCGGGTGTAGACGATCGTGGCCGGCACCGGCCGAATGGGCTGGTGCCGGCCCGTACCGGATCTGGGAGGACTTGGATGCTGCTGTTGCTTATAGCGATCGAGCGCCGCTTGAAACCATTCCATGGCGATCCCTTTTCCTTCGTCGTTCGTGAAGTCTCAGCTACATCGTGGATGTCAAAGGCACGGAGACGACGATCACTCAACCCCGAATCGTTTTAACGTCGCGTACCACACCACATCCAGGGGCGTCCAGAAAACATGACAGAGCAACAGTGCGATGGCAACGGCGCCCAGGCCGGCAAGCCTGATCCTGCTCCGACGCCTCATCGCGCGAGCCAGATCCGTCTGGTTCGGCAGATAGGGAATGACGGCCAGCGGAAAGGCCTGTGCGACCCGCACCAGTTGTTCGGGTGTCCGGATGGAATGGTCGAGATGTTCGGCCAAGGCGGCGGCCCCGGCGCCTCCCGCCATCGCCAGAATAATGCCCAGCAGGACGATAGCTTTTCGATTTGGTTTTTCCGGGCTCTCCGGCAATCCCGGCGGATCGATCAATGAGAACCGTTCGCCTTTCCGCTGCACCTCGAGGCCTTCCGATACCTTCGCTTCCAGCAACCGTGAGCGGATGTCCTGATACTTTTGGGCAGAGGTATCGCGGTCGCGGATCAAGACCAGATAGTCCGGTTCGAGCGTTGGGGTTTTCTCCACGCGCGAGGCATAGTCTTGCAGCCGGCGTTTCACGATCGTGCGGCTGTTTTTCAAGCCATCGAGTGAGGAGACCACGGAATTGAGTTGGGCCTGGATGTTGATGTAGGCCGGGTTTTCAGGCCGCGGTTGATTTCTGTTCATGGAACCGACGCCGACTCGAGCAAGATCTTGCTGCAACGCCGCGATCGTACGTTTCGTCTGCAGCACATCGGGGTGCTCCGCACCCAGCCGATCGGTCAACGTCGCGAGTCGTGCCTTGGCATCGATCAGCTGTTTGGTGATCTCCTCCCCTTCCGGTCTGGCTCCGGTTTCACGCTCCAGCGCGGCGATCTCCTGTTTCATCTTGATCACATCGGGATGGTCCGGGGCAAAACTCGCCGATGCCCCGGCATATTGGGCACGCAGAGCCCGCAATCGTTCCACGCTATCCAGAATGCGCTCGCCGGTGACGGACAGAATCGGCGTGTTGGGTTTGATTGTGGCTAGTTCCCCTTCGAGATAGTTCTTGCGCTCCTGGAGGCTCCGTATCTGCTGATCGAGATCCACCAACTCGCGGTCGGCCTGGTTCATCATCTGGAGGTTGAGCGGCATCA
>DAONAB010000079.1:0-3139 GCA_035400805.1 Nitrospira sp.
CCTCGTCGACGTCTGCAGCGCTCCCCGCCCCGCGGCGGGGAGAAGACCTTTTCGGTACCCCCTTCTCCATCATCACACTCCGTCACCTTGACCCCTTCAAAAACGCTGTGTTACATTCTCTCACTTCGTAGCCAGAGACGAATGGCTCTCACCTGAATACGATCATGCGCGTCATCGCTGGGCTTCATCGGGGCCGACGGTTGCTAGGTCCCAGGGGACAGGCCATCCGCCCGACCTCGGACCGAGTCAAAGAAGCCCTCTTTTCTATCCTGGGTGAACGCATCGTGGGGGCTCGAGTCCTGGACCTCTATGCAGGAACCGGCTCGATCGGCATTGAGGCCTTAAGCCGCGGGGCGACGCATGTGACGTTCGTGGAGGCCAATCGCGACGCCTTACGCCTGGTTCACTCGAATCTTCGGCAATGCGGATTAGAACAGTCCGCCAACATTTGCGCCTGTCAGGTCAGCCAATTTTTTCGTCGTGGCACGGAATGGTCTGGCCCCTATGACGTGGTCTTCTGCGATCCACCCTATCAACTCACGCCCGAATTGATTGCTCTGGCGACAGAATGGCGCGTCGGATGGCTGGCCGACGACGCCATCGTGATCCTGGAACATGGACGGAAAGCGGACATTCCCTCCGTCCTGGGGCCGCTCTCGCAAGTGAAGCGCTACGACTACGGCGACACCGCGCTGACCCGGTTTCACCTCACGCCGAAAGAAGCCCAACCGGCATGAAGACCGCCGTCTATCCCGGCACATTCGATCCGATCACGCACGGGCACAGTGATATCATCCGGCGTGGATTCCGGATGTTCTCGCGAGTCATTGTGGCCATCGCCCCTAACCCGGGCAAGCATCCATTATTCAGCACCGAGGAACGATTGGACATGGTGCGCCTCGTCACCAAGGATCTCCCGAACCTGGAAGTCACGACCTTCGAAGGCCTGTTGGTGGATTTTGTGCGGACCAGCGGCGCTCATGCTATTCTGCGGGGACTGCGCGCGATTTCTGATTTCGAGCACGAGTTTCAAATGGCATTGATCAATCGAAAACTGGCGGAAACCGTCGAGACGGTCTTCCTCATGCCCAGTGAAGAATATTCCTATCTCTCTTCCACCATCATCAAGGATGTCGCCAGCCACGGCGGGGCACTGAACGACTTTGTGCACCCGGAAGTGGCACGGAGGCTCCAAGAACGAATTCGGAGTTTCAAAGGATGAAACTGGCAGCCCGTGTCGGACGCATTGTGCCCTCCCCAACCCTGAGTATTACCGCCACCGCAAAAGCCATGGCGGCGCAAGGCATCGACGTCATCGATTTTGCCTCCGGCGAACCGGACTTTGATACGCCGGAACCGGTCAAAGCTGCGGCCGAAGCCGCCATTCGCGCAGGCTTTACAAAATATACGCCCTCGTCAGGCATCGACGAACTGCGCAATGCCATCGCGGACAAGTTGAAAGATGAACAAGGGTTGCACTACGACAAGTCTCAGATTCTGGTGTCCTGCGGCGCCAAACATTCGCTCTATAACGTAGCGGAAGCCCTCTTGGAAGCGGGCGACGAACTGATTATCCCCGTCCCCTTCTGGGTCTCGTATCAGGATCAAACTCTGTTGAACGATGCCACGCCGGTCCTGCTGCAGACACAGGAACGGGATGGATACACGATCACACAAGACGCATTGGAAGCCGTGATCACTCCGCGCACCAAAGCGATCATCGTCAACAGCCCTTGCAATCCCACCGGCGCGACGTACGACCGGAGCACCCTGGAACGCATCGCGGCCGTTGCTTTGCGTCATGACCTGACCATCATTTCAGACGAGATCTACGAAAAGGTGCTGTATGACGGCGTGCAGCACATCAGCATCGCCAGCCTCAGCCCAGAAGTCGCGGCACGCACGGTGGTCATCAATGGTGTTTCGAAAGCCTATGCCATGACCGGCTGGCGGATCGGGTATGCGGCAGGACCGAAGCCGTTGCTGACGGCGATGGCCAACATTCAAAGTCAAAGCACCTCGAACCCCTGCTCCATTTCGCAAAAGGCCGCGGTGGCCGCCCTCCGCCTCGGCAATCCCTTTACCACTGTGATGGTGGCGGAATTCGATCGGCGGCGGCGCCTCATGGTCGAGCGCCTGAATAAAATGCCCGGCGTGACCTGCCGGATGCCGACCGGCGCATTTTACGCCTTCCCCAATGTGAGTGGTCTGCTGGGGAAGCGCTGGAAAGATCAACCCATCGGCTCGGCGGCCAATCTGGCGACCTATTTACTCAACGAAGCGCAAGTCGCGTTGGTACCCGGTGAACCGTTTGGAAGCGACGTCCATATCCGGCTGTCGTATGCCACCTCGATGGAGGCCATTGAGCGCGGATTGACTCGCATCGAAGCCGCGCTCCGCCGTCTGTCGTGATCGCATACGATTACAGGACCTCAGCCCCTTGATTGTTGTGCAGATGAGGTTATGAGGGAAAGAGGTTCTGCGGATCACGGACCGAGCCGACCACAACCGAACGATGCTCCCCGATCATAGGAGGAAGACCCGTGCCAATTTATGAGTATCTATGTAGCAGCTGTGCGCACCGATTCGAGGTGAAGCAGAGCATCAAGGATGACCCCATCAAGGAATGCGTGCGCTGCGGGAAGGAAGTGACGAAGCTGATTTCGCCCCCTGCCATTATGTTCAAGGGCAGCGGATGGTATATCACCGACTACTCGGACAAGATGAAACCGGGAGGCAGCGATACGTCCGACAAGCCCGCGGCAGCCGGTACGGACAAGGCCAAAACCCCGGCGGCATCAGACACCACAAGCTCGAGTCCGGCTTCGCCGTCGGCTCCGGCAGCAGCCTCCCCGGCTGCGGCACCCAGCGCCCCCGCGTCGACCAGCACGAGCACGTCCGGCTCCGGCACATCGGGCTCCCCGTCGTCCACTTCATCTACCAGTAAATCCTGACGGGCGAACAGCTTGCCTGCAGGAGGAGGATCCAGCCGCTCGATCCGTTCGCGGTGGGCAGAATTACCAGCAGACCTATCGCAATTGAGCGGGCTTGGGTTTCTTGACGGTCGAGGATTTGGGAGAAGATTTCGAGGTCGCTTTGACCGGCTTCTTGACCGTCGTTTTCGAGGCGGGCTTGGCGG
>DAONAB010000079.1:3239-10843 GCA_035400805.1 Nitrospira sp.
TTCGAGGTCGCTTTGACCGGCTTCTTGACCGTCGTTTTCGAGGCGGGCTTGGCGGCAGGAGTCTTCACCGCTTTCACGGCTCGCTCTCTCGCTGCAGCAATCGTGTGCTCCAGATTCGCGATCATCGCCGACTTCTCTTTGTTCACCCGTGTGAGATCTTCCACACGAATTTGCAGCTCTTCTTTCGCCTTGTTCGCCGCGTTGAGTTGATTCTGCAACAGCGCCTTGTCCGCCGCCGCCTGCTGGGCTTCCGAATGCAGTTGTTCGATTTGAGCCTGGAGAGCCGGCGGCCAAAAGTCACAACCTGCCAGCAGCAACATGCTGCTGAACCCGAGCACCGACAATCCCATCACCCCGCGACGTGAACGAATCAGCATAAGTGGTCCTCCCATGTGGATGAATTATACCCACAACGCACCATCAAATCATGATGAAAGTGTGTACCCTCGTTGGGCCAGGGCCGCACGGATCCGGTCCGTCGACAGCACCCCCGCTCGCAGAAGGCGCGGTTGTTCACACGCATCCACGATGGTCGACGCAGACCCGCCCGGGGTGCGCCCGCCGTCGAGAATCAGATCGAGATATGGCCCGAGGGTTTGTTGCACCGACTCTGCCTGATCGAGAGGCGGTTCAGATGACCGATTGGCACTGGTCCCGGTCAGAGGTCCGGTCTGAGTGAGCAGACGCTGCAGGGTCGACAGCGGCGACCATCGAACCCCGATGGTACCGGTTCCCGCCGTCAGCACCGGTGACAAATGGGCCGCGGCGGGAAACACGATGGTCAACGGCCCAGGCCAAAAGAGCTCCATCAGGGCAGCGGCGGCCGGAGGAATCGACGACACCAAGGACGATAGCTGATCAGGACCGCCGATGAGCACGAGAATCGGCTTATCGGCCGGCCGGCCTTTGACATCAATCAGCCGGCGCACCGCGCGCTCGTCGGTCGGCCGAACCGCTAAGCCATAATAGGTTTCAGTCGGCAGAGCTATGAGGCCCCGCGCGGTGAGGACACGCCGCACTTCCGGAAGAATGGCATCACACGTCGTGTCGAGGAAAGGAAGAACCAGAGCCATGTCACGGCCTGAGGCAATAGGATCAAGACTGGCGCGGAATGGCCCGGTGCGCAATATCAGTGCGATAGTGACGTCCCTGGAAGGTGATGGTCGGCACAGCCTGGTACACCTGCGCCCGTGCTTGGAGTAAGGACGGGGCCCATGCCGCCACAGCCAACACTCTTCCCCCGGCCGTGACCACCTGCCCGGCCTCCCGCCTGGTTCCGGCATGGAACACCGCAAGAGGCGAGGCACCGGACGGAACCGTTAAACCCTGAATAGGGAATCCGGTCTCATAGGATCCGGGATAACCCGGCGAGGTCATCACCACACAAATGGCCGTGTCCTGCCTCCATTCAACCGCCAGCTCGTCAAGGCGATGTTCAACCACCGCCTCCATCACATCCACCAGGTCGCTCTTGAGCAAGGGCAGCACGACCTCCGTCTCCGGATCTCCCATGCGCGCATTGAACTCCAGCACATAGGGCGTCCCGCGTACGATCATCAGGCCCGCGTAGAGCACGCCTTGGAACGGACAGCCCAGACGGGCCATCGCCTCCACCGTCGGTTGCAGCACCTGCCGCGTCACCTGTTCACGCAGAGCCGCCGTCGCGATGGGCGCCGGAGCATAGGCACCCATGCCGCCGGTATTGGGTCCGGCGTCCCCGTCTCCAATGCGTTTGTGATCCTGCGCCGGGATCATCGGCACGACGGTTTTCCCGTCTGTGAACGCCATGATGGTCAGTTCTTCACCATCGAGGAACTCTTCGATCAACACCCGTTGCCCGGCCTGGCCGAACACGGATTTTTCCATCGCATCGCGGACCGCTTGCTTGGCTTCCTCGCGGGTCGTCGCCACCACCACCCCCTTGCCCTGCGCAAGGCCGTCGGCCTTCACGACAATGGGAACGGGTTGAGCATCCAGATAGGCCAGCGCCTGATCCATCTGCTCGAAGCTGCGCGAAACGGCCGTCGGGATGCGATTGGCAGCCATGATGTCTTTGGAAAAACTTTTGCTGGATTCCAACCGCGCAGCAGCCTTCGTAGGACCGAAGATTTTCAAACGCGCTTTTCTGAACTCATCGGCAATACCAAGGGCCAACGGCGCCTCAGGACCAACGACGGTCAGATCAATCCCTTCCTTCAGCGCAAAGGCCTTGAGTCCGGCAATGTCATCCGCCTTAATCGGCACACAGGTCGCCAGGCTTTCGATCCCGGCATTGCCCGGCGCGCAAAAGATCTGCGGTTTGCGTGGGCTTTGGGCAATCTTCCAGACCATCGCATGTTCCCGCCCACCACCGCCGACAACCAGAATTTTCACAGCTCAACCTTTGCTTGAATGAAGTGCACGATGCTCCTACTGAGGCTTCTCGCCCATCTCAGCCCACATCCATGAGGGCGTTCAAACGGGTCGCCCAACGAGGCCGCAGGCGAGAAAAAACCGGAGGCGTAGCCAGCTGGCTACGTTGAGGATTTTTTCGAACCGAGAACGAAGTTGGAGGCCCGTTTCAACGCGCCTCAATGGCGGAAGTGGCGCATCCCTGTGAGAATCATCGCCATCCCATGTTCATCGACAGCCTTCGTCACTTCAGGGTCACGGATCGATCCCCCGGGCTGAATCACACAGGTAATGCCGGCTTCCGCTGCGGCATCGATCCCATCCCGGAAGGGAAAGAACGCATCGGAGGCCATGACGCACCCCTTCACCGACGACTGCGCTTTCATGGCCGCCAGTTTCACCGAATCGACGCGGCTCATTTGCCCCGCGCCGATGCCTACGATTTCACCGGGACGCCCGTAGATGATGGCGTTCGACTTCACATGTTTACAGACGACCCAGGCAAAGGCGCAGGCCGCATATTCCTGTTCAGTCGGTTTGCGGGACGTCGGCACGGCGAGCGCCTTGATGTCCTTGATCACGCCCAGATCCCGATCCTGCACGATCAATCCGCCGACCAGCTTCTTGAGGTCATACCCTTCCGCTGTCGCTTTGCTAAGCGGGCCGACATCCAGCAGGCGAATGTCTTTCTTCCGCTTGAGCTCCGCCAGCGCGTCCTCCGCAAAACCCGGCGCGATCACGACTTCGACAAACGTGGAGGTGATCTCCTTCGCCGCCGCCAGATCCACCGGACGATTGAACGCAATGACCCCGCCGAACGCCGACACGGGATCCGTCGCGCGCGCTTTGACATAGGCTTCCACCGGCGTGGCGCCGAGAGCGCAGCCGCACGGATTGTTGTGCTTGATGATCGCCACGGCCGTCTCGTCGAATTCCTTCACGAGTTCGAGCGCCGAATTGGAATCGAGGAAATTATTGTAGGACATGGCTTTGCCATGCAGGATTTTCCCGCGCGACACCGCCGGCTCCTTGGCGTTCAGTTCACGATAAAACGCGCCCTGCTGGTGCGGATTTTCTCCGTAACGCAGCGTCTCCACGCGCTCGAACTGCAACGACAGAATAGCGGGAAACTTCACCTCATTCCCCTGCACCTGTTTTTCGAGATAGCCGGCGATCAAACTGTCATACCGCGCCGTGTGCTGAAACACTTTCATCGCCAGTTCGCGGCGCAAGGCGGGTGTGACAGACCCGGCCTTCACCGCGTCCAACACCCGGGTATAGTCGGCCGGATTGACCACCACCAGTACATCCTCATGGTTCTTCGCAGCGGAGCGCAGCATGGAAGGGCCGCCGATGTCGATGTTCTCGATCGCCTCTTCAAACAGACAATTGGGCTTAGCGATCGTGGATTCGAAGGGATACAGATTCACGACGACGACGTCGATGTTGCCGATGCCGTGCTGTTGCATCTGCTTGACGTGGTCGGGCACACGACGACGCCCGAGCAAGCCGCCGTGAATTTTTGGATGTAAGGTTTTGACCCGGCCGTCGAGAATCTCGGGCGACCCCGTGTAAGCAGCCACATCCGTCACCGCCACACCCGCGTCACGCAAGGCTTTCGCCGTTCCGCCGGTGGACAATACTTCTGCGCCAAGCGCAGCCAAACCCCTGGCCATCTCGACCACTCCGGTCTTGTCAGAAACACTGATCAGTGCCCGCGCAATGCTGGCCATGATGAACTCCTTCAACTATGGATATCGTGTGGGTGGGATCACATTGGACGAAAAAACGCCGTGACAATAGCAGATGCCTCGACGCCACTGCAAGCCGATCGGGAACCGCGTCAGACCGCCGCCGCTTCCCCGGCGCCGGGCGAGTCAATCGTCAGAGATTCCGTGACCGAGAATCCAGCTAGCATGAGCCCCAGCGATGTGATACCCTTCGCAATTCATGATTGGTCAGCCGGGCGCTGCACAATTCTGAAATCAAGTAACACTCGAGGTCTTCAACCACACCAACTCCTGTGGCGGACGAAGCCGCAGCGAGGCCTCGTCTCAGGGGCGATAAGGGCTGGCGCATGTCGCGCGGAATTATTTTCGGCGTCGGACTGTTTGCACTCACATTATTGGCGCTCATTTGTATCCCTCGACACCTGCCGGTCACGTCGTCGGCAACGGGTCATCCCTCGTTCAGTGCCCATCTTGACAACGGCCACCTCACGCTCTCCGGCGCGATGGGAAGCGAAGAGGCCAAACTCGCCGCCGTCACGCGCGCGCAGGAACTTGCCAAGAAACTCAAGTTGCGGGTCACCGACAATCTCGAAGTCCTCGAAGACGGCGGAGCCGCTGCCTGGGAACCCGCCGTGCCCGCCCTGCTGACACAGGTGGCCACCCTCCACCAACATCAGGCCAGTCTCACGGTCTCCGGCCAGACGGCAACGGTCAAGGGTGCGGTCGCACACGGGGAAGCCAAAACGAAACTCGTGCACGAGATGGCCTCGCTGCTCGGCACGTCGATGCACGTGCAGGATCAGGTGACCGTCACGTCAGGCCCCGCCTCCCCGTCCTCTGCACCCGCGCCGACGCTGACCGCCACCTCACCGGCTGCGCACGCGTCTCGCGCACAAGTGCAGGCAGGGTTGGACGAGATCGTGCGCGGAGAACATATCGCTTTTGAAAGCAACAGCGCCGTGCTCACCCCCAAGGGACGAGCCGTCATCGAGAAAATCATTCCCGCGCTCAAGCGCTCGCCCGAGGCCGTCATCGAAATCGGCGGGCACACCGATTCCTATGGCGACCCGGACTACAACCTGCAGTTGAGTCGGACGCGAGCCGAGTCGGTGCGGCAATATCTCGCGGATCATGGCGTGACCAATCGCTTGACCGCCGTCGGATATGGCGCCACCCGCCCCCTGAGCCAGGACCGGACGCGCGCCGCGTCGAAAAAGAACCGGCGGATCGAATTTCGTGTGAAAGAGGAACGGTGAACGTATGGGAGCCTTCATTCTGCAAATGATCGGATGCTTACTGGTGGCAGCGACCATCGGCCTCATGATGGGGTGGCTGCTGCGCAGTTTCGCCACCTCCGAGAAGCGCCAGCAGTTGTCCGAAATTGCCACCCGGCTCCGCGGCCGCGAACATGAATTGGACACCCTGAACCATGAATTAAAAGTGCGCACTTCCGCCGTCCAGATGCTGGAAGGAAAGATGATCACCTCCGAAGCGGCGCTCAAAGATTTGACCGCCGATCTCGCAACGAAGGTCGAACAACTTGCGACGCTCCAAACCGAGCTCCGGGAAAAAGGGGTCCACCTCCATGCCGCCGAACGCGAACGGGATACGCTTCGTCGGGAAGTCGAGGTGGCGGAAAACAAGTTTAAGGCGCAACAGGCCGGGTTCGCCGAAATGCAGTCGCAGATGGAAAACGCCGAAGATGTGCTGATCAGCCGGGATCAGGAGATCGCCACCCTGAAAACCTGGGTTGAACAACTCGCGCCGAAAGATGCCGAGATCGCCCGCCTCCGGGCGCGCACCGAAGAACTGGAACCGTTTCAGGAACGAGCCAAGCGATTGGAGCGCGAGCTCGAACAGGAACGCGCGCGCGCCGCGGCCACGATCCAGGGAAAGGACCAGGAACTCGCCCGGCACCAGGCACACATCGGCGAGGTGGAAGCGGAACTGGGTCGGCTCCGCACACAAAACCAGGAAGACCTCACGCGCTTCACCCAGACGCTGCACCAGCGGGATCAGGATATACAACGGCTCCGCGCCACGGTGGAGGAACTGGAAGTGTTCCGGGGAGAGGTGGAGAAGAAAGAGCTCCAACTGCGCGAGGCGGAAGAGCGGCGGGTGATGGACGTCAGCGAACGGGAAGAAGAAATCGGCGCGCTGCGCAAGCGGCTGGTGGAATACCGCGTGGCCCAGCGGCACCATGCCCAAGCCAAATCCACGAGCTCCGCCGAAGCCGTCTCGCATCCGATGTCGACCGACGGACGCGGTGCCGCAAAATCACGCCCTGCCCAGAAAGACGATCTCAAGCAGATTCACGGGATCGGACCGGTGATGGAGCGTGTGTTGAATCGCATGGGCATGTTCACGTTTCGCCAGATCGCCGAATGGAAAGATCAGGACGTCGAACATATGGCCTCGGAACTCAACACCTTCCCTGATCGCATCCGCCACGACAATTGGATCGCCGGCGCCAAGGAACAACACTTTCTGAAATACGGTGAGGAACTATAGTCCGTCCTGACCACACCGTCCGCTCCCCTCCTCGCTGTTGCACCGTTTCTTTGCTGCACACTGTGTCCATCTGTTCGGGTGGCCCCCCATGATTACGTCCACCTTCTGCCTGCTCCCGGGAATCGGCTTGCACACGGAACGACGGTTCTGGGGTCAAGGCGTCTGCACCTGGGATCACTTTCTGTCGACCCGGGAAGTACGGGGGCTCAGCGCCGCCCGAAAAGCCCTCTTCGACAACCGGATCAAAGAGGCACAGCAACGGTTCGAACAGCAGGATAGCCGCTACTTTGCGAACACGCTGCCGACACGCCACCAGTGGCGTCTCTACGAATGGTTGCGAGAGCGAGCGCTGTATCTGGATATCGAAACCGATTCGTTCGGGCAGATCACGGTGGTGGGCCTCTATGGAAGGGGCCGCTATACCGCACTCGTCCGACATGAGTCGCTGAGCCTGCTTCGCCTGCGAGAAGAATTGTCGCAGTACGATCTGCTGGTGACCTTCTGCGGCTCGACGTTCGATCTCCCGATGTTGCGGGCGCACTTTGCCGACCTGCCGCTGGAACAGCCCCATTTCAATCTCTGCGGCATCGGCCGGCAATTGGGCCTTCGCGGCGGCCTCAAATCCATTGAACGCCAGATGGGCATCAGTCGCCCCCCTGCGATCCAAGGATTTTCGGGAGACGATGCCGTCCGCCAATGGAACCGGTGGCGGCACCAACGCGATGAGGGAGTTCGCGACCTCTTGCTCGCATACAACGAAGCGGATTGTGTGCACTTACAGCCCCTCGCGGATGCGTGTTATTGTCGTCTGGTATTGGCGTCGGGAATCGAGGAGATTCGGACTCAGCAGGGCAGGGACTGACCTCCCCATTCGACCAGCATTCCCGACCCGCTCCAGCGATCCGCCGTTTCCTACTCTTCCAGACTGGGGCGCAACAGGTAGGGACCATAGACCAACGCGAAGAGGAGATA
>DAONAB010000080.1:0-10806 GCA_035400805.1 Nitrospira sp.
TGACGCTGCCGAGCGCCGGTTGCGTCTTCAAGAATCCTCCGCAGGATTCTGCCGGCCGCCTGGTGGACGCCGCGGGCCTCAAGGGTGCCCGGGTTGGCGATGCCCAGGTGTCCGAGAAACATGCGAACTTTATGGTGAACGTCGGCCATGCGCGCGCGGCTGATGTGCTGGCGTTAATCAGAAAGGTCCGTGCAGGCGTGAAAAAAGCCTCGGGTGTCACGCTGGAACTGGAACTGAAGGTGGTCGGTCAGGCCTGACGCAGATCGACGAAGGGAGTGGATGTGACGGAACGGAAGCCGCTGACTCGTTCGAAAATCGGGGTGTTGATGGGAGGCCAATCTTCGGAACGCGAAGTCTCCCTCAAGACGGGCGAAGCCGTCTATCGATCTCTTGTGCGCAGCGGCTACGATGCGGTGGCCATCGATGTGGGGCCGGGGTTATCGCAAACCTTGCAAGACCAGGCGATCGAAGTGGCTTTCCTGGCCTTACATGGGCCCGGCGGAGAAGACGGGGCGATTCAGGGATTTTTGGAAACTCTCGGCATTCCCTATACGGGATCCGGCGTGCGCGCCAGCGCCGTCGGGATGCATAAGGTGGTGACCAAAACGGAACTGGCGGCCCACGGCATTCCAGTGCCCCGTGGCACCGTGGTGTGGCGGGGAACCGCGCCTACGTTACAACGTGTTCTGACCAGCTGCAAATTGAAGTTGCCGATTGTCGTGAAACCGGCAAGCCAGGGATCCACCATCGGCGTCACCATCGTTCGCCGGCCGTCGCAATGGAAAGAGGCGCTCAAGGTGGCCCATCGATACGATCCCGAAGCGATGGTCGAGGCCTTTATTCCCGGGCACGAAGTCACGCTGTCGCTGTTGGGGACTGCCGATGGGACGGTTGCGGGGTTACCTGCCGTGGAGATTGTGGCGCCGGACGGATTTTATGATTTCTCGGCGAAGTACGAGAAGGGCCGTACGCAGTATCTTTGCCCGGCGCCGCTGTCTGCCGCCGTGAGCCGCGAGATCAAGCAACTGGCGATCCGCACCTATCAGGCATTGGGCTGCAACGGAGCGGCGCGGGTCGATTTCCGGATCACGCCGAAAGGCAAGCCGTATGTGCTGGAAATCAACACGGTCCCGGGGATGACGGAGACGAGTCTGTTGCCGATGGCGGCAGGTAAAGCAGGTCTCTCGTACGATGCGTTGACGGAACAGATCCTCCAATCCGCCCTCCGGCGGGCTGGAACGGGTTCCTTTCGAGCCGTGAGGTAACGATGTCGCTCAGGTGGCGGAACACGCGACCGGCCAAACTGAATCCGCGGGCGAATGCCCGGTCGGATTCAGGTCTGGAGCGCCGTCGTGGCGGGACGACAGGCGGCTATTGGTCCCGGCTGGGTCGTGGTCTGCTGATTTCTCTCCGCGTCATCGCGACCGTGACGGTCCTGGTGGGCGGCTGTTCGGGTCTCTTTGTGCTGGCGCGCGAAATCGGGCCGCTGACGCGCGAATGGTTTCTGGTGCGCTCGGTGTCGGTGAATGGCCTGCATCATGTGACTCGAAAAGAAGTGATCGGTCGGCTGGCGCTCAAACCGGATACCGCGCTGTATTCCATCAATCCGACGTGGTTGGCGGACCGGGTGAAGACCCATCCCTGGATCAAGGACGCGACCGTGGTGTTAAAGCCGTTACACGAAATTCATATCGACATCGTCGAGCGGGAGCCGGCGGTGGTGGTTCGCACGCTGGCAGAAAATCTGTTGACTGATGCGGAGGGGGTGTTGCTGGCGCGTCTCGGCTCCAGCGACGATCCGACGCTGCCCATCCTGTCGGGTGTCGACGGCAAGCGTCTGGCGCAGGGGAAGGCAGAGGATCGTCGTCCCGTGCAGGTGGGGGCCGCGTTGGCGCGGATGGTCGCTCAAACCACCGGCGGACGGCCGGATATCAATGTGGGCAATTTGAATAATCTGGTGGTCGAGGTACAGGGCGTCACGTTTCAATTCAGTGAGTCGTCGATGAATCAGCAGTGGTCTCGGTTTTTGAAAATGCGGCCCGCACTGCGTGATGTGGCCTTTGACGGCGAGGGCGCCAGAGCGAATGAAATTGATCTTCGCTTTGCCGACCGCGTCATTGTTCGGGGAAGGGGGTGAGCCGAGTGTCTAAGCGGGATCATATCCTGGTCGGACTCGACATCGGGACCACCAAGATCTGTGCGATTGTCGCCGAAGTGCCGGAGGAGGGCCCGCTGAATATCATCGGCGTCGGCTCCTGCCCCTCGCGCGGGCTTCGCAAGGGTGTGGTGGTCAATATCGAGAGTACGGTGGAGTCGATCAAGAAGGCGGTTGAGGAAGCGGAGCTCATGGCGGCCGTGCAGATCAATTCGGTCTATACGGGCATCGCGGGGAGCCATATTTCGGGGGAAAACCTCAAAGGCGTCGTGGCCCTCAAGAAGCAGGAAGTCACGCGCGACGACATCAGCCGTGCGGTGGAAAGTGCGCGAACGCTCGCCGTGATTCCTCACGAGCGTCGCATCTTGCACGTGTTGCCGCGCGAATTCATGGTGGACGATCAGGAGGGCGTGCGCGAGCCGTTGGGCATGTCCGGCAACCGGCTTGAGGTTAACGTTCATGTCATCACCGGTGCGGTGACGTCGGCGCAGAACATCATCAAGAGTGTCAATCGGGCCGGGCTTGATGTCGTGGACATTATCCTGCAGCCCCTCGCGTCAAGCGAAGCCGTCCTGAGCGCCGAAGAGCGGGAGTTGGGAGTCGCCATGGTGGATCTGGGCGGCGGCACGACCGACCTGGCGATCTTCCTCGACGGCAGCATCCGGCACACGGCGGTGCTCCCGATCGGCGGCCAGAATTTGACCAAGGATCTGGCTATCGGTCTGCTCACCTCGCAAACCGACGCCGAGAAAATCAAAGTGCAACATGGGATTGCCCGGACCGAGCTGGTGCATGGTCATCAAATGGTGGAAGTGCCGTCGGTCGGCGATCGGCCGCCGCGGCAATTCACGCGCCGTGATATCGCGGAGATTCTCGAACCGCGCGTCGAGGAGATGTTCGATCTGGTGAAACGCGAAATCGTGCGAGCCGGCT
The DNA here is from genome assembly GCA_035400805.1 of Nitrospira sp. Classification (GTDB taxonomy): domain Bacteria; phylum Nitrospirota; class Nitrospiria; order Nitrospirales; family Nitrospiraceae; genus Nitrospira_A. Next base: position 3,089 of record DAONAB010000080.1, read on the forward strand.
ATGAAGGCATGCTCGGTGCCGGCGTGGTGATCACGGGCGGAACCTCATTATTGGAAGGGATGCCGGATGCTGCCGAGCGAGGCCTGAATCTGCCCGCTCGTCGCGGCATGCCGACGGGCATCGGTGGGCTGCGCGATATCGTCAGCAACCCGATGCACGCGACCGGTGTCGGGCTGTTGTTGCATGCACGTCAACATGCCGACAACTTGGAGGCTGCCGGCATTCGTCACGGCAAAGGGTTGGGGAAAGTGTTCGATCGCATGCGATCGTGGATGTTCGAGTTTTTCTAACTGTTGCGGACGGCTTCAGGCCACGTCCGCGCCATCGTTAAGGGAGGTGCCACAATGTTTTCATTTCAAGAGGAGCCGCAATCACCCGTTCGCATCAAAGTGATCGGGGTCGGAGGGGCTGGGTGCAACGCCGTCAATACCATGATCACCGGCGGATTGTGCCGAGTCGATTTCGTCGCGGCGAACACCGACGTGCAGGCGCTCGATCGGTCGCAGGCATCCTATAAAATTCAAATCGGTCCGGAGCGCACACGAGGCCTCGGGGCCGGCGCCAAGCCTGAAGTCGGACGCGACGCGGCGTTAGAAAGCAAAGACGAGATTCGCGAGAGCCTGGTCGGCGCCGACATGGTCTTCGTCACCGCCGGCATGGGCGGCGGGACCGGAACCGGCGCGGCTCCGATCGTCGCGAGCATCGCGCGCGAGTTGGGGATTCTCACCGTTGCCGTCGTGACGAAGCCGTTCCAATATGAAGGGCATCGCCGTATGAGCCACGCCGAGGAGGGTATTCGCGATCTCGGTCGGCATGTCGACACGCTCCTGATCATCCCGAATCAACGATTGCTGGGCATCGTGGATAAGGCGACGCCGCTGTTGGATGCGTTCAAGGTGGCGGATGATGTGTTGCGGCAAGCCATTCAGGGCATTGCTGACGTCATCACCACCACGGGGCTCGTGAACGTCGATTTCGCCGATGTGCGGACCATCATGGCCCACACGGGGCGCGCGGTGATGGGCATGGGGATCGGGCGTGGCGCCAACCGGGCGCAAGAAGCCGCCCAACAGGCGATTTGCAGCCCGTTGCTGGAAGAAGGCAGCGTGGAAGGCGCTCGCGGAGTCTTGTTGAATATCACGGGTGGCCCGAATATGTCGCTGCATGAAGTGGAAGAGGCGGCGTCCATCGTGCAACATGCGGCCGATGCCGAAGCCAACATTATCGTCGGGCAGGTGATCAATCCTGAAATCGGCGACGATCTGATCGTGACGGTCATTGCGACGGGATTTGAACGGGAAGAGCAACCGGCGGCTCGTCCGGCTGCCGCCGCTGAGCGTCCTGCCGCGAGAACGCCCAACGGCCGCCCTTCACAGCAGGTGTTGACCGGCGTGCATGCCACAGGATCAGATCGGCCCATCAAGGATATCGATCGGCCAACTTTCCTCCGGCGCATGGGTGAGACACGGGAAGCGGTGGAACGGATCGCAGTCGTCGGCGACGATGAGTGGGATGTGCCGACCTTCCTGCGTAAGCAGGCCGATTGAGGGTGAACCACGCCGAGAACGCGTAAGGTCAGAAAAGACGATGGCCTCCGAAGTCATTACCCTTCCCTCGTTTGCAACTCATGCCGACGGGGTCGAACACTTTTTCGGTACCCGGTTGTCCGCCGTGCCGGTCACGGCAGGGCGGGCCTCCGCGCATGAAGCAGGACGGCTGGGTCACAGGGCTCCTGTGATCCTTTCCGTCAAGCAAGTGCATGGGACCGATGCCTTAGTGGTGGATCGCCCGGTCGAGCAGGGGGAGATGTTTGAAGGGGGGTGGGATGCGCTGGTCACCAATCAGCCGGGACTGATGGTCACGGTGCGAACGGCCGACTGTGTCCCGGTCCTCTTGCATGATCCGGTGCGACAGGTCGTCGCCGCCATCCACGCAGGCTGGCGTGGCGCCGTCGCAGGTATTGTCCCGAAGACCGTGGCGTTGCTCGTCAGCCGGTTCGGAACATCGATCAAGGATGTGCGTATGGCCATCGGGCCTTCCGCCGGTGCCTGTTGTTATGAGGTCGACGAACCGGTTCTGACGCGACTCCGGGACGTGTTCCCTGAGTGGCACTCCGTCGTGTCGCCGGTGAATCCTCAGAAGGCGCATTTGAATTTGCGCGCGTTCGTGCGACGTCAAGCTGTGAATGAGGGGTTGGACGCCGAGCGGATTGCCACCGTCGATGCCTGCACCATCTGCCAGCCGGAAGCGTTTTTCAGCTACCGCCGGGAAGGTGTGGTGAAAGCGACGATGGTCAGCGGGATTGCCCTCGTTTCCACCCGGTAATGTGGGGTTCGGCTCGTCGTCATCCTGATTCCCCGCGCCTACAGGTGCGTGACATCTATCGGAGTTGAGGCGAAGCGGCAATCTGGAAGGCGGAAGGATGGATGCAGACCCGGGGAGCATTGCCGGTCGGGTTCGAGCGGTGTTCGACGAGATTCACCGTGCCGCGGTCCGTGCGGGACGCGCCCCTGAGAAGGTGCGGCTGGTAGCCGCCTCCAAAACCGTCATGGTGGAACGGCTGCGGGAAGCGGTGGATGCCGGTATTCGACATCTGGGTGAAAACCGCCTGCAGGAGGCGCTCCCTAAAATCGAGGCGCTGGATCGTGGAGGGGTCGTCTGGCATTTTATCGGCACCCTGCAACGGCGAAAAGTGAAGGCAGTGGTCGGGCGGTTCGAGACCATTCATTCCGTCGACAGTCTTGCCCTGGCGGAAGAGATCGATCGTCAGGCCAAGGCGGCGGGCTTGAAGCAACGAGTTCTGCTGGAGGTGAATCTAGGCGGAGAATCCAGCAAAGGCGGGTTTGCCCCGGCCGCGTTGGCTGCAGCCCTACCCGCGCTGAGCCAATTCGACCAGTTGGACATTCGCGGTCTCATGGCGATTCCTCCCCCCGTGCCGACTGCGGAGGAGGCGCGTCCATACTTCCGGCAGCTTCGGGAACTCGCTCAGGCATTGACAGCGCAAGGTTGCAGGAACATTAATATGCAGGAACTGTCGATGGGCATGTCGCATGACTATGCCGTCGCGGTGGAAGAAGGCGCGACGTACGTGAGGGTCGGGACCGCAATTTTCGGGGCACGGAGTGAGCCGCATCATGATCACAGTTGACATCGCCGTTCTTGGTGGCGGGCAGATGGCTGAGGCGCTGATAGGTGGTCTGCTCGCCTCGAAGGTCAGCGAACCCAGTCGCATCTGCGCGACAGACCCCGTTTCGGTCCGGCGAGACCTCCTGAAGTCGCGCTTTGGCATTCAAGTCAGTGAAGACAATGCCAAGGTTGCCGCGGGGGCGGATCTGGTGCTCCTGGCTGTGAAACCTCAGGTATTGCCGGCTGTGCTTAAGGACACTGGTTCGGCGCTGACCGGGAAACTGGTGGTCTCAATTGCCGCCGGCGTAACCACGGCGTGGATTCGGGAGCGAGCACCGGGAGCCAGAGGCATCGTGCGAGCGATGCCCAATACGCCGGCGTTAGTACGCGAGGGGGTGACGGCGCTGGCCTACCACGCGGACCTTGCCGCGGACGATGTGGCGGCAGTGCGGGCCCTCTTCGAAGCAGTGGGTTCCGTGGTCTCGGTCGAAGAACGGCTGATGGACGCCGTCACGGGACTGAGCGGGAGCGGGCCGGCCTATGTGTTTGTGGCGATTGAAGCGCTGGCCGATGGCGGAGTCAAAATGGGATTGCCGCGGGCGACGGCACAATTGCTGGCGGCGCAGACAGTCCTCGGTGCGGCACGGATGGTTCTTGATCGAGCGCAGCATCCGGCTCAGCTCAAGGATCAGGTCGCGTCTCCGGGCGGCACGACCATCGCGGGGTTGCATCAATTGGAAGTCGGCGGAATGCGGGGATGTTTGATGGCAGCCGTCGAGGCGGCAACGAAACGTTCACAGGAGTTGGGACGCTGATGTTTGTGCTGAGCAACGTGCTGCAAGGGACGGCAACGGTCTTGGATACGGTGTTGTGGCTCTATATGTGGGTGATCATCGCCCGCGCCTTAATATCCTGGGTGAATCCGGACCCGTGGAATCCGATCGTGCAATTCTTGGAACGCGCGACGGAACCGGTCCTCACGCCGATTCGGCGGCTGATCGGCTGGCGCATGGGCATGGATCTTTCGCCGATGATCGCGATCCTGATCCTTGTCTTTCTGCAATATGCCGTGGTTCAATCCTTGCGGGATATTGCCGTGCGGATGCATTAACTGTCGGGCAAGAGGTGTCGCATGAAAATCACTCCCATCGATATTCAGCAGATGGTCTTTCAGGTCAAGTTTCGAGGGTTTGACCGGGACGAAGTGAACCGCTTCCTCGAGGAGCTGGCGCTGACCGTCGAAAACTTGAACCGAGAGAACAGCCTGCTTCGAGAAAAACTCACCACCACCGAGCAGCAGGTGACCGACTTGCGACGCACGGAAGCGACGCTCTCCAACACGTTGGTTTCGGCGCAGACATTGGCCGAGGACGTCAAGCGCTCCGCCCAACGCGAGGCGGACTTGATCGTGAAGGAAGCGGAGCTCAAGGCGAGTGAAATTATCCGGCAGGCGCGCGTCAGCCTCACCGAGATGCAACGTGGCGTGGCGGATCTTCAAAAGCAGCGCCTGATGATGGTGGAGCGGTTCCGTTCGACCTTGCGATCGTTCGAACGGATGCTGGAAGTGGAAGAGAGCGACGCCTATCAATCGGAGGGCGCTTCGGTCGAAGGCAAGCTCGCCGGCGAATCCAGCCCTGCGCGTTGAGTCCCCCGCGTTCATCGGGAATCCACCCTTGCCTGCACACCTGAAAGACGGAGCGGCATATCCGCTCCCGATCTCCCCCTGCTCCCCCTGCATCACAGGTAGATCGCAGTGATGGCCATGAGTGATCCAATACAGTCGGCGCTGCAAGCCGCCGTCGATGACGGGACATTTCCGGGCGCGGTCCTGGCGGTACGACTGCGCGGGGAGATCGTCTTCGAACGCGCCGTGGGCCGGCTGTCACGACAAGGGACGGAGGAAGCCGTCACGGCTCAGACCTGTTACGACCTGGCGTCCCTGACCAAAGTGCTCGCGACGACGACTGCGTTGGCCCTGTTGATGCAACGTGGGCTCGTGAAGCTGGTCGACCGCATCGACGAGATCCTGCCTGAATTGCGAGACAGCGCGACCGGGGCAGCGACGGTGCGACAGTTGCTCACCCACAGTTCCGGCCTACCAGGATGGCGTCCCTTTTACGAGCGTATTGCCGCAATCGAGGCCACTCAGCCGGGATTCCTGGGCAGTTCTTCTGCGTGTGAGGCGGTAGCGGGATACATCGCGAAGGAAGAGTTGGTCTACGAGCGAGGCTCCCGCAGCCTGTATAGCGATCTGGGTTTTATGCTCTTGGGCTTTGCCGTAGAACGGCTCTCGGGAGAAACCCTCGATCAATTCTGCAGCCGGCAGATCTACGAGCCGCTCGGCGCTCGCCCGTTGGCCTATGTGCGGCGCGGGCCGATATCGGCCCTGTCCATACATCACGATGCGGGATGTATCGTCGCACCGACAGAGAACGATCCCTGGCGTGGGCGTATGCTCTGCGGCGAAGTGCATGACGAAAATGCGTATGCGTTAGGCGGAGTCGCCGGCCATGCGGGCTTGTTCGGCACGGCCCGTGCGGTCCTGGCTGTTTCTCAAGCCTGGATGGACGGTCGGCGAAAAAAGCCTGGGTTGTTAACGCCCGACATCGTGAAGAACTTTACAGCGAACCGGCAGGGGGTCCCGAACTCCAGTTGGGCGTTGGGCTGGGATACGCCGTCGGTGCGGTCGTCGTCAGGGACACGGTTTTCTCCCGAATCGTTCGGTCATCTCGGGTTCACGGGCACGTCACTGTGGATCGACCCGGTCAAGGAACTGGAAGTCGTGCTCCTCTCGAACCGTGTTCATCCCACAAGGCGGAATGAACAGATCCGGATCTTCCGCCCCCACATCCACGATGTCATTTGCCGGGAGTTCCTGAAAAATTAAGCAGGCAGGTCGGGATAGTCGGTCCAGGTTTCTTTTTCGGCGAGGTAGCGGTTGCCTTTGAAGTTCAGACGGGTGCGCAACCGGGTAAAACCGACACTCAGCAGCTTGTCGACGACGGCTTTGACGGCGGCACTGGTCGTGGAATGAGCGGCTCCCTCCACGGCATAGGCTTCGTAGGTCACCTTGCCCGTGTATCCGGCCGCCACCCGGCTCACCAGGACGGCCCGGTTAAAATAGCGATCGCTTGGATCGATCCCCTCGACCTGATGACGTTCAATTAATCCCTCTTTCTTAAAGAGGAGGGGGAGTCCACTCATACACAACCTCCGTCGATCATCCCTGGGCCGCGACTTACGGGACCCGATTATAGGGACCTCCCTTGTCGAGTGCAACCGTCGTTGACAAGGTTCTGCAGGGGTTTCTATGATGCGCGATTCCAGTGGCGTGATTTGATCACCGACATGGCGATTCCGGGCTTCTTGTTCTGATGAATATGAACGTTCCCAATAGTCTGACGATGCTGCGCATTCTGTTGATCCCCGTCTATGTCGGGTTGCTCAACTATGAGCAATTTGACTATGCACTGGCGGTTCTGTTCATCGCCGGATTGACCGACGCGCTCGATGGCATCATCGCCCGCGTGGCCGACCAGCGAACCAGGCTTGGAGAAGTGCTGGATCCGCTGGCGGATAAACTCATGTTGACGACAGGATTTATCACGCTGTCCGTCATGCACCTCGTGCCGCTCTGGCTGACAATTCTTGTCGCCAGTCGTGACCTCATGTTGATGCTCGGTGCGGCGGTCGCTCACTTTACCCATACGCAGGTCGATATCTCGCCGACAGTTCTGGGGAAGGGCACCACATTGATTCAATTGGCGACGCTGGTCGCCGTCGTGTTCTTCGCCTCGCGGCGGCTTGATCTCGCCACGCTCGATCCGCTGCTGTATCTGATGGGCGGCGTGACGCTGACCTCCGGCCTGCACTACCTCTCCCGCGGTTACGTACGCATTACCTCCAGCCAGGCCTAGCCTGCCCGCACTGACACTCACTGGCCGCTTCTAGGGCCTTCTCGTCGGGCTCCGTCTTTCGTGCATTTGTTTGACAGTTTTTAGGTCGTCTTATAGACTTCGATCATAGTTTTCCGCTGCACACCTACGTGCCCTGCCTGGCGTTCAAAGGAGTGAAAACCGCGTTATGAGCACATTCACCTACGTTGGACGCAACCGCCAGGGCGCGGTGAAGAAGGGGGAACTCACCGCTAAAACCCGAGACGAGGCGGTGGACCAACTTCGCAAGCAACAGGTCGTGGTCACCAGCCTGGAAGAAAAGTCAGGCGGCGGAAAGTTCAAGCTGAGTCTGGGAAGCGGCCTTACCGACAAGGATCTTGTGGTGTTCACGCGCCAATTCGGCACGATGATCAATGCCGGACTGCCGCTGATTCAGTGCCTCGATATCCTCTCCACCCAATCTGAAAATAAAGTGCTGCGGGAAACGGTCGGCGACGTGAAAAACAGCGTGGAGGCCGGCTCCACATTTTCCGACGCATTGAAGCGCCATCCGAAAGTCTTCGACGATCTCTACGTGAACATGATTCATGCCGGTGAGGTGGGCGGACTGCTCGATACCATTCTGACCCGGTTGGCCAAGCACATTGAAAAGGCCATGAAGCTGAAGGGCCAGATCAAGTCGGCGATGGTCTATCC
>DAONAB010000081.1:0-3935 GCA_035400805.1 Nitrospira sp.
AGCGCGGGAAGTGGAAGCGCTGGAGGCCGAACAAGTCGCCGAGCAGGCTCGTCTGGATTCGGAGCAGGAAGCCATCCGGCTCCGGATGAACGATGCGGCCGAAGCGATTTCGCGCGTGCGGGATACCTTGGCCGGGACTGAGCAGCGCCAGTCGCAGGCGTTGACGGCCGCGGAAGTCGAGCGGAACCGGACGGAGTTGTTCGAGCGGCAGCGCGTGCAGGCTTCGCAGGAAATGGAACGGCTGGCGGGGGATCAGGAACAGGCCCAGGTCGAGATCGAAGAATTGCGGGCGACCTTGCTGCAATTGGATGGCGACATTGTTGAGCAGGAAGCCCAGTTTCAGCAGGCGGATGTCGAAGCGAAGGCCTTGGCGGAGCATCGGGCCGCAGCGGTCGGTGAAGAAGAGCGCGCACGGAAGGATGTCCTGAATCTCGCGGTGCTCGTGGCCAACACGGAGCAGAACCTTGCGCAGGTGACCGCGCGTCAGCAGGAAACCACAGCCCGGGCGGAGCGGGTCTCGCGCGAGCAGGAGCAGATGGTCGCGCAAGTCGCCGGCTTGGATGAACAGCGGGAACTGCTAGCGGCGCAGCGGGAAGAGGCAAGTCAGCGCATTCAAGGACTGATGGCTGAACGCCAGGCCGCGATCGAGCGTATTGAAGGGTTGGGCGGGCAGATTACCGGATTGGATCGCTATATTGTTCGACTGTCTGAAGATGTGGCTGCGGTGGAATCACGCCTCGGCGCGTTGCAAGGCGTGGTGCGCGAGGAAATGGGGTACGGCCGCGAAGGGGAAGAAGAAGGCACCGCGCTGAAAACCTGTGATGGCGTGCGCGAGGCGCTTGCCGAGTGGCTCGTGATTCCGCCCGGTCTCGATCGTGCGGTTGAGACCATCCTGGGTGAGCGGGTGCGTGGGTGGTTGGTCGATCAGCCCTCAGCTGCCAGCCGCGCCGTGGAGTTTTTGAAGGGCAAGGAGCTCGGGCGCGGAGCGTTTATCCCGCAACAGATCCGGTGGGCGACCGAGCAGACGGAAGATTCTTCAGCCTGGTGGCCCGCGCTCAGTGGTCAGCCTGGAGTGGTGGGGCGTGCCGTGGATGTCATCCGCGCGGAAGGCGCATCCGCCTCCACCTTGAGTTATTTGTTTGATGGCATCGTGATTGTCGAGTCCCTCGCGGTGGCACTGCAATTGTGGGAGCAGCATCAGTGGCCGGCTCCTGCGGGCCCCACTTATGTGACGTTATCCGGTGAAACATTGGATGCGGCCGGCGTGATGACCGGCGGTGGTACCAGTGCCGGTGCGGGGCTCCTGCAGCGCCGGCGGGAAGTGCTGGAGTTGGAAGCCCGCCGCACGGAAGCCGTGCAGGCGCTGGAGCTCGCTCGTGTGGCACGTGAGGAGGCGGCATCCGCGTTGGGGTTGGGCCGGGAGGAAGAACAGCAGCTTGGCAGGGCCATTCGCGAGGCGGAGATGCTGGAGTTGTCGCTTCAGAAGGACGATACGAACGTGGAGCGCCAGCGCGGAGAGTTGCACCGGCGCATGGACACGTTGGGCGAAGAACTGCAGCGGGGGTTGGCTGAGCAGGCACGATTGCAGGAACAGTTGTTATCCGGTCAGGCGCAACTTGAACAGTGGGTGGCGGAAAAGCTCGGTCAGGAAAACGGGCTGCTGCAGATCCGTGAACGGCTGGTGGTCATTGAGAGCCAAGGGCTGGCCATTCAGCAACGGCTGACCGAAGTCCGGTTGTCGCTTGAAAGCATGCGCGGACGTCGAGAGCATGCCAACAGCGACATTGCACGATTGACGCAACGGCTGGATGCGGCGCAGCGACGTGCGGCCGACCTCGAAGAGCAGGTGGCCGGGTTAGTGCAAGCCACGGAGAGCAGCCGGGAGGAGCAGACCAGGCAGGAGGCGCTCTGTCGCGAGCTCGGCGCCGAGGTGGATGGAATCAAGTCAGAGCTCATCGCAGCCCAGGAGCGTCAGGCCGAGGCAATGAGCGGACTCCATGCGGTGGAGGAAACCCTCACCACTGTGCGGCAGAGTTTATCGGCCTTGCATGATCGCCGCATGACGGCTGAGGTGCGGAAGGCCGAGGTCAAGGCGCATTTGTCTACCATCGAAAGCACCCTGGCCGGCACATATCAGATCGATCCGGCGACCCTGCTCGTGGCCCCGACCGAGGAGCCGTCCGTCATCGAAGGAGAAGCGCCCGCTGCGCCGGTCTCTCTGCTGGAGACGCCGCAGTTGCGGGAACAGATTCAGAAGATCCGCGAACGGTTGGACCGCATGGGCGCCATCAATCTTGCGGCGATCGACGAACATCGGGAATTGGAAGAACGGTATCAGTTCTTGACGACGCAGGAGCAGGACCTCTCCACATCCATTGCGTCGCTCAAGGAGATCATCCAGAAGATCAACCGGACGACCAAAGACATGTTCGTGGAGACTTTCAACGAACTGCAGCAGAAGTTTCGGGATGTGTTTGCACAGTTCTTCCCCGGTGGCCGCGCGGAGCTGCAATTGGTCGAGGAGCCACTGGAGGAAGGGGTGGAAGACAACGGAGCCCGTGAGCCGGGCGTGGAAATCGTCGCGCAGCCGCCGGGGAAACGCTTGAAGAGTATTACGATGTTGTCCGGCGGAGAAAAGACGCTGACGGCGATGGCCCTCTTGATTGCCAGCTTCTTGATCCGTCCGACCCCCTTCTGCATCCTGGACGAAATTGACGCGCCGCTCGATGAGGAGAATATCGGGCGCTTCACGGCCGTGTTGCGCAGCCTGTCCTCGACCGCTCAGTTTATGGTTATCACGCACAACAAGCGGACGATGGCGATGGCGGATTCCCTCTTCGGCGTGACGATGGAAGAGCCAGGCGTCTCGACCTTGATCTCCGTCAAGCTCGGCGATCTTCAGCCGGCCTAACCGGAGAAGGTTCGTGAAGTGACCGGCGCGTAGTCTTCAGTTCAAACGCGCACTTAGGGTCCACATCGAGGGCTGCTTCCCTTGACTGGCCTAAAGCAGTTTGTTATACAGTCCTGCTAATGGTTATACATGGTACTGTGCGGTTTCATGTGATCACTGCGTGATTGATGGAACCGTTTCGACTATCGATCCCGCCGTCTTTGTCTGATTCACGGCAACACGCTATGCGACTTCTCAAGAACCTGTTCAGTCGTTTGTCCGATAGTCTTCTGGTGTCGGTGCCGAGCCGAATCAGAGCCGCGCGCGATTTTGCCTCTGCGCCGGTGCTGCGCCTCGTCTCTAGCAAGCCAGATGCACCTGTTGGTGACAGCGCCAAGCGGGCTCCTTCACATACCACCGGGCAACAAGAAGCGCTGGAAGAGGCGATTCGTAAGAGTCAGGCGTGGTTTCTCGGCAGGCAGGACGCGTCCGAAGGTTTTTGGGTCGCTGAACTGGAAGCCGACACGACGCTGAGTTCCGAGTATCTGATGCTGCGGCGGTTCATGAACTGCGTCGATCCTGAGCGCGAGCGCAAAGTCATCCGCTATTTGAAATCCGCGCAACTTCCGTGCGGCGGCTGGCCTATTTATCACGGGGGGCCCGCGGATATCAGTGCTTCGGTGAAGGCCTATTTTGCGTTAAAGCTTTCCGGGGTCTCGGCGGCTGAACCGTTCATGGTCCACTCCAGAACCTGCATCCTCGACAAGGGCGGGGTGGTCGCGGCGAACGTCTTCACGAAAATCGCCCTCGCCTTGTTCGGTCAGTACGATTGGCGCGGCGTCCCCAGCATGCCGCCGGAAATCATGCTGTTGCCGAAGCGATTCTATTTCAGCATTTACGCGATCTCCTACTGGTCACGCGCGGTGTTGATCCCGCTCTTGATCATTTTCGCGAAACGGCCACAATGTTATGTGCCGCCCGAGCAGGGGATCGACGAGCTCTACACAGAACCGCCGGCGCAGATTGACTACGGCACGGTGCCGCC
>DAONAB010000081.1:4035-10721 GCA_035400805.1 Nitrospira sp.
GCGATGCGGGAGATCGAAGAACTCGAAATTCACGATACGGTCATGGACAACGGGCAGTGTGTCGACGCGCTGCATCTGCAACCCTGCCATTCTCCGATCTGGGATACGGCGTTGCTCATCAATGCACTCTCTGAAGCCGGTATGTCGCAGGATCATCCGGCGCTGCAGAAGGCTGCCACCTGGTTGCTGTCGAAGCAAACGAAGACCGTCGGCGACTGGATTATTTCCTCCCCTGGCGCAGAGCCGGGCGGCTGGTACTTCCAGTTTGAGAACGAGCTGTTTCCCGACGTGGATGATTCTGCGGTCGTCCTGATGGCCCTGGCGAAGGTGCGCCTGCCAGAAGAAGAGCAGCAGCGACTGGCGATTCGTCGAGGCTGCCGGTGGGTCACGGCCATGCAGGGATCCGACGGCGGGTGGGGCGCGTACGACGTCGACAATAACCGGATCGTGTTCAACTACATTCCGTTTGCAGACCATCGCGCGTTGCTGGATCCCAGTACCGCGGATCTGGCCGGACGCTGTCTCGAAATGCTCGCGACGCTGGGCTATGACTGGACGCATCCGTCCGTGGCCTCGGCGTTGACCTTTATCAAAGACGACCAAGAGCAGGACGGCAGTTGGTATGGCCGTTGGGGCGTCAATTACATTTACGGGACCTGGTCGGTGTTGTCCGGACTTCGTGCCATCGGCGAAGACCTCTCCTCTCCGTACATCCGCCGGGCGGTCAGTTGGGTTGAGTCGAAGCAAAACCCGGACGGCGGATGGGGCGAGTCCTGCCTCTCCTATGCGGATGTGGCGGAAAGCGGGCGTGGCGAGAGTACCCCCTCGCAAACCGCTTGGGCGCTCCTGGCCCTCATGGCCGGCGGCGTCACGGACTCATTCAGCTTAGCCAGAGGTATTCACTACCTCATTCGAAATCAGCGGAAGGACGGGTCATGGGAAGAGGTGCGCCATACCGGAACCGGTTTCCCGCGCGTGTTCTATCTCCGCTATCATTGGTATTGCCAATACTTCCCCCTCTGGGCACTGGCCATGTACCGCAATGTGAAGACTCGTGGAGCGACGAGGGCGGATGAATTGCGGCAGCTGGCCTATCAATCGGGACAATTCCGGTCGCCTCGCTGACCGTGGATGTCTATCGAGTCCATTTTCCCCTGTCATCAGTCATCGGGAGTCGCTGTGACCACGATCGGTGTCTTTGTCGCCACTCGCTGGGAGATGGGCGCCGTGCGGCAGGCCTTTCCCGCGAGCGAGGTCCGGGTCGTCAGCGGAATCCGGTGTGTCGTCGCCCGCCACACGTTCGTCGAATGGTGCATCATTCCCATGGGGGTGGGCCCCGAGCGAGCGACGGCAACCGCTCAGCGCATACTCGCGGCGCAGCATTTGTCGGCAATCTGGTCGACGGGATTCGCCTGCGCCCTGGGACCGGCCGGGATTGGGGATGTGCTGATCGGGACGGATGTCATTCTGGAAAACGGCGCCCCAGCGGGACCTGCAGTGTCGTGCGCTCCGGCGATGGTCGATTGGGTGAAGCAGGCTGTGCAGATGCACGGTTTGCCGATGCGAAGCGGCAGATTTGTCACGGTGCCGCGTGTGCTCTGTCTGGCGGAAGAAAAACGCGCGATCGCCGGACGAGTGGGAGGCCTCGGCCTCGACATGGAAAGCGCGGCTTTGGGGCAGGTGGCCTCGGAGCATCGGATTCCGTTTGCAATCGTGCGCACGGTCTCAGATCTTGAGGATGAAAGTCTGCCGCTTGACTTCAACCTGTTTCTCAGGCCATCTGGATGGGCGAAGGGTGTCGTCGCGTGTCTGGCACATCCAACGAGCCTGATCGGGCTCAATCGTCTCCGGGTGCAGAGTCAGGTTGCCGGGGCGCAGTTGACGGCCTTGTACCGGGCCTGTGCCGATCGAGCGCTGGGTGAAGACATCGGTTGACCGGAAGCGACGCGAAGTCGGTGATCGGTTCGAGAGAGAAGAGGAGGGCGAGGCGTGGAAGGTATTGCTCGCATCGGCCGGTATACCATCGATCTGACGGAGCAGATGGGGCGCATGATGTTGTTCGTGCTCTCCTCCTTTGCCTGGCTGACCCGTCCCCCGTTCAGGCTCTATCAAATCGTCAAACAACTCAATTTCATCGGCTACAAATCCACCTTTGTGGTCGTGCTCACGGCGGTCTTTACCGGCATGGTCCTGGCGTTGCAAGGCTACTATACGCTACGGAAGTTCGGATCAGAGGCCGTGCTGGGTTCTGCCGTGGCATTGAGCATTATCCGTGAGTTGGGGCCGGTGCTTGCCGCCTTGATGGTGACGGCCCGCGCCGGATCGGCCATGACGGCTGAAATCGGCATCATGCGGATCACCGAGCAGATTGATGCCTTGGACACGATGGCCATCAACCCGTTGCAATATCTCATCGCCCCCAAGCTTGTCGCCAGTTTAATCGCCGTGCCGTTATTGGTCGCATTGTTCGACGTGGTGGGCATTTACGGCGGCTACGTCGTCGGCGTGCAGCTGCTGAACGGCAACGAGGGCGCGTATTGGAGTTCGATCGAATCGGCAGTGGAGTGGAAGGATGTCTACGGCGGCATCCTCAAATCGATCAGTTTTGGCCTGTTGATCAGTTGGGTCTGCTGCTACAAGGGCTTTCACACCAAACACAGTGCGGAAGGTCTGGGCACCGCGACGACTGAAGCGGTGGTGCTTTCTGCCGTCTTGATCCTGGTGTGGGATTATTTTCTGACGTCGGTGTTGTTATAGCGCCGTCAGTCTTCAGCAGTCAGCATTTGAATGCGAGCTGATTCCTGAGAGCTGATGGCATCTTTGCTGGATTCACATGATTAAACTGGTCGGTGTCGAAAAGACGTTCGGCAAGCAGGCTGTGTTACGTGGCGTGGATTTGACCATTCCCACGGGAAAATTGACCACGATTATCGGGCCCAGCGGTGAAGGTAAGAGTGTGCTGTTGAAGCACATCATCGGCTTGATGCAGCCTGATCGTGGTGAGGTCTGGATCGACGGGACGGACATTGCGCGCCTCAAAGGGCAGGCGCTGAATGAGGTTCGCAAGAAATTCGCCATGTTGTTCCAGGGCGCGGCCCTATTCGATTCGATGACGGTGTTTGAGAATGTCGCGTTTCCTCTCCGAGAAAAACTCCGGTTGAAGGGTGACACGGTTACCAGGCGGGTGGAAGAGAAGCTTGAGCAAGTAGGGTTGAAAGGCATGGGGCACAAGTTTCCCGCTGAGCTGAGCGGCGGGATGCGTAAACGTGCCGGCTTGGCCCGCGCATTGGTGATGGAGCCGGAGATTATTTTGTTCGACGAGCCGACGACGGGCCTCGACCCGCTGCTGGCGAAAGCCATTCACGATCTCATTGTCGCCATGCAGCAACAATTCGGATTTACCGCCGTCATGGTCAGCCATGAGATCCCGGAAATTTTCGGCATCTCCGATTACGTGGCCATGCTGAAGAATGGACGAATTGCGAAGATGGCTCCCTCGAGCGAGTTTGTGAACACAACCGATGAAGAGATTCGCGAGTTTATTTTTGTCGGAGGTACGGTCGCACCGAAAGCGTTGCCGGCCGAGGGCCGCTGATAGGAGACGTTATGGAACGTGCAAAACTGGAATTGATGGTCGGAATTTTCGTGCTCGTCGGGATCGCCTGCCTGGGATATCTCTCGATCAAGCTGGGTAAGCTGGAGGTTATCGGCGGGCACAATTATCCGATCGAGGCGGAGTTTACATCTGCGTCAGGCCTCAAGCCCGGCGCCTCGGTAGAAATTGCCGGCGTCGAGGTCGGCCGGGTGCGCACCATCGGCCTCAGCAGCGATCGCGCGATCGTGGCGCTGGCGATCCAGGACGGCGTGAAATTGTATTCGGACTCAATTGCCTCCATCAAAACCCGGGGGATCATCGGAGATAAGTATCTCGCCCTCTCCGTGGGCGGGGGCGGTGATCCGTTGAAGCCGGGCGACAAAATCCGTGATACGGAGTCAGGGCTTGATCTGGAGGAGTTGGTTAGCCAGTATGTACATGGCAAGGTGAACTAGTCTCATCGGCTCATGCACCAGAGGATGGCAATGCTCAAACCGGGCCGGTGGGGCGAGGAAATCACCACTCACAGGAGAGGTGTTGGAATGTATGCAAGGCGATGGATGGTCGTGGGTGTCCTGTTGGCGCTGCAACTTCTCGTGGGCGGGCTGTCGTCCGCCATGGCCGGTCCGGCCACCGAATCGATCCGGGGGACGGTCGATGAGGTGCTGAAGATCTTGAACGATAAAGAACTCAAAGCTCCAACCAAGCATGAAGACCGGCGGCAGCGCCTGGAGAAAGTTGTCGCGGCGCGGTTCGACTATTCCGAAATGTCCCGCCGGTCGTTGGGGGCGCAATGGAATCAGTTGTCGGACAAAGAGAAGCAGGAGTTTGTGGACCTGTTTCGAACGTTGTTGACCAATACGTATGCCGACCGAGTGGAGACCTATTCCGGGGAAGGTGTGCAATACCTGAATGAACGCACGGAGAAAGAATATGCGGAAGTGCGCACGAAGGTCTTGTCCGGCAAAACCGAAATTCCCATGGATTACCGGCTGCTGAACAAAAGCAATGATTGGCATGTGTACGACGTTGTGGTCGATGGCGTCAGCCTGGTGAACAACTATCGCGGGCAATTTACGAAGATCCTTCACACCTCCTCGTACTCCGACCTCGTTGAGCAGCTCCGCAAGAAATCCGACAAGATCAAAGCTCCGTAGTTTCAATAGAAAGCGACCGTTCCGGCGAGCGCCATGCAGCGACATTATTTTTCGTCGATCCGTATCATCCTGGCGCTGGCCGGACTTCTGCTGCCGAGCTTTCCGTCCCCGGCAGGGGCCGACACCCAAATTTTCCCGGTCCCGTCGGTCTCCACCAGCAAAAACGACGGGAACGACGCCGGCTTAATTGCGCCGATTCTGATCTCCGACCCTGACGGCGAATTGAAGTACCTCATGGCGCCGATGCTGATTCAGAATTCGATCGTCGGCAGCCGGGCGGTATTCAATCTCTTTAAGTACGACCCGGGGGGGCGGCAGATGAAGCTGATCGCCTCGCTGACCGAGAAGATCGAGCGTAAGGTGCTGTTTGATTATGTCGACCCCGCCTTCGGGAACGGGCAGTACTTTTTGAACTTCGGCGGCACCTTCTTTAAAAATGCCACCTCGCGATTCTTCGGGCTGGGCCAATCGACGGTTCAGGCCGGTGAATCGAACTATACGGCCAGAGAAGCGCGGGCGTACTGGCGGCTCGGCCTCTATGCGAATGAGGTCACGCAGGTTTCTGTCGGGCAGCGGGTCCGGCAGGTTCAACTCCAGCGAGGCGCTACGGACCTCCCGTTTTCAGTCGAGCAATTTCCCACCGTCGATGGCATTCAAGGCGAGTCCATCATCGTCGGGCATCGGGCCTCCTTCTATTACGATACCCGTGACAGTCTGATCACGCCCACCGACGGCATGTCCGTCATGGCCTACGCCGAGCTGAATCAAAATGTCAAAAATGGCGATCATCCTGTGTATTCACGGTACGAAATTGAAGTGAAGAAATTGTTTCCCAGCGAATCCAAGCGTGCCATCCTGGTCGTCCGGGCCGATCTGCAGGCCACGATTGGCTCGCAAGTGCCGTTCTTCGAGCAGTCGTCGCTGGGCGGGCAGAACAATCTCCGTGGATTCGGAATGGATCGTTATATCGACAAACATTTGATCGCGTTCAGTATCGAGGAGCGGATTCATATCCTGCGCACAAAGCTGGCGGGGGTGACGGCGGATTTCGAGCTGGCCCCGTTTCTGGATACGGGCCAGGTGTTTAACTCGTTTAAGGATGTGAGTTTTCAAGATTACCGGATGACGCCAGGCGTCGGCTTTCGAGCGATTGTGCGTCCGAACGTGGTCGGTCGTCTGGATTACGGATACAGCCGCGAAGGCGGAGCGATTTTCGCCGGGCTGGATTTCCCCTACTAAACGCCTGAGTGAACGGCCGGGTATTACTCATGCGGCACATCGTGTATGTTCTCTGCATGATCGGGCTTCCCTTCGGCCTCCCGCTTCTGGCCGGGGCGGAAGGGTTTGGTCCTTTCCCCGTTCGAAACTTTCAAGCACTGGACCAACTGGTATTGGCGATGCCCGGCGACCGGGCGGCGGTGCTGCGCAAGGGGGATTTCGATATCCGTCTTGAAGCGGCCAACACCGCTTCGATCGCTCGTGATCAGGAAGAGCAGGCCAATGTCACGATGAAGTTTGAGACCGTTCGCGCCGGTCTGTTTCTTCGTTATGGTCTCACCGATCGGCTGGAGATCGGGGCCGAAGTTCCTGGGTACCACCGCTATCGTGGATTCATGGAGGAGCCGATCCTCGGAGTCGAACGGGGGACAACCGGGATCTCTCCCGCCCGCAAGGCTCTGCGAGAAACGGCCTATGCCTTCAATATCAACAACGGCGGACGTACTTTGTTTCAAGGCGCCAAGGGTGCAACCGGCCTGGGCGATATTTCGTTCTACGGGAAATATCAGCTCCTGAAAGAAACGTCGACGCTTCCGGCTCTGTCGGTTCGCGTAGGGGTGAAAGCCCCGACGGGAGATACCGACCAGGTCTTTGGCAGCGGGCATCCGGATGCGGGGGTCGGCCTCGCATTGGATAAGACCTTCGCGACCGGGTGG
>DAONAB010000082.1:0-10718 GCA_035400805.1 Nitrospira sp.
AAGGATCCCATGCCCCAGATTGAAAATGTGTCCGGGTCGCCCGGCGGCCCGGCGAAGAATATCCGACACGCGGCGCTCGATTTCATGTATCGGCCCAAACAACGTGACCGGATCGAGATTGCCTTGCACGGCGCGGTCGTACCCCACCATGGCCCATGCCTCATCGAGAGGAATGCGCCAGTCGATTCCGATCACATCGCCGCCTGCCTGGCGCATCGATTTGAGAATGGCCGTCGTGCCCGTTCCGAAATGAATAAGGGGCACCCCTTCATGCTTGAGGCCGTCAAAAATCAGCTGCACATGCGGCATGACGTACTCCGCATAATCGCCCGCCGACAAGCAACCGACCCAACTGTCAAACAGCTGTACGGCTTGGGCGCCGGCCTTGATCTGACGACGGAGGTAGCCGGTAATAACCCGCGCGAACTTATCCATGAGGCGGTGCCACACTTCCGGCTCGCCATACATCATCTGCTTGGTGTGGATATAGTTCCGCGAACTGCCCCCTTCGATCGCGTAACTGGCCAACGTAAACGGGGCCCCGGCAAAACCGATCAACGGCACTCGACCGGCCAACATCTTGCGAGTCAGGCTGATCGCATCCATGACGTACTGGAGGTCGCTGTCATCCAGCATTTTGAGCCGCTCTACCGCCGCCCGATCCCGCACGGGATTATGGATAATCGGCCCCTCGCCCTCCGCAAATTCCAGCGAGAGCCCCATCGGTTCCAGCGGGAGCAGAATGTCGGCAAAAATAATGGCGGCATCGAGCGCAAACCGATCGATCGGCTGCAAGGTGACTTGCGCCGCCAATTCAGGCGTTTTACACAGTTCAAGAATCGAGTATTTTTCCCGCAATCGGCGGTACTCGATCATATAACGACCCGCCTGGCGCATGAACCAGACCGGCGTACAATCAACCGGTTCGCGCCGGCACGCTTTGAGAAATCGATCATTCATAATGGGGCGCATTTTAGAGGGCCCATCCGAACAGAGTCAAACAATCTCGCGCAGCATTCCCGCACAGAGGCTTTCGTCGATCTCCGCTATGCTCCCTTGGCGCCTTCCGCGTGGCCCGGTTTCCGGCGTTTGAACGAGGGGCAGGGGGGACGGTGCAGGGCGAAAAATCTCACGACATTTTCCTCTAAATCTGTGTATAATAATCGCACGTGTCTTGAAAGCTGAGTCTATACGCTCACTGATCGACACCATCTGAAACATTCAGCGGCCTGCCCCATCGCATCAATCGCCAGCGCCGCAACGATTACGTCACGCTAGTGCAACGGCGGCGCGACCCCTCGGTACCGCATCCTATTCGAACAATTGTGGAGGTGGCATGAGTAGTGATCTGCATCCGCTCACCTTACCGGAAAACGGTGAGCTGTCTAAAACCGACGAACAACCTGCGGCAGCAGAAGTCACGAGCCCCTCGCCCTGGCTCACAGTCATGCACTGGTTTGATTCCTGGGCCGGCATCGAGCACATGAAAACTGATGCTGCCCCCGCCACCGTCGACTGGCTGCGGGCCATTCCTCTCATCACGGTCCACTTGATCTGCCTCGGCGTGTTCATCGTCGGCTGGAGCTGGGTGGCAGTCGGCGTCTGCGCCGCCTTTTACTTCGTGCGCATGTTCGCCATCACCGGGTGGTACCACCGGTACTTCTCCCATCGGACGTTTAAAACATCCCGTGCGTGCCAATTTGCCTTTGCGCTGCTCGGATCATCCTGCGCCCAACGCGGCCCCCTCTGGTGGGCCGGCCATCATCGCCACCATCACATCTATTCGGACAAGCCTGAAGATACGCACTCGGTACGCCAGGGCGGATTTCTCTGGGCTCACATCGGCTGGATCAGCTCGAAGAAATTCTTTCCACCGAGGCTGAAGAGCATCGGCGATTTTGCCAAATTCCCCGAACTACGCTTCCTGGATCGATTCGATACCCTGGTGCCGACGATTTGCGGATTCGGCATGTTCGGGCTGGGCAAATTGCTGGAAGCCTATGCGCCGGAGCTCGGCACCAATGGTCCGCAAATGTTGATCTGGGGCTTCTTCGTCTCCACCGTCGCCTTGCTCCACGGCACCTGTACGATCAATTCCCTCTCCCACGTGTACGGATCGCAGCGCTACAAGACGGGAGACGACAGCAAAAACAATTTCATTCTCGCTATGATCACGCTCGGCGAAGGTTGGCACAACAATCACCACTACTATGCCGCATCAACCCGGCAGGGCTTCTACTGGTGGGAAATCGACATCACGTACTATATGCTTCGCGCCATGCAGGCGGTAGGATTGGTATGGGATATTCGTGAAGTGCCGGCCCATGTTCGCGAGGGTAAAAGCAAACTCGCCTAGGTACGAGCGGGGGCGGCCTTCCCAGGCCCGCCTCCGTCATTCCCTGTTACACCCACTCCGATTCATCTGACGATCGTGACTTGCTGCCGTATTGCGGCGCCAATCGATCGCGGATGTCACGACTCGCGGCATCGATCTCAGCCACCTCTGCTGCCGTCGCAATCCACGCATCCTCCGGTATCAGTTCGATGCGATAGTGATTCTTTCGCATCGAAAACCATTCGATGTACGGATGGGGCACCAGATGAGGATGGGGATCGAACGAGATGAGGCTGGCGTCGCCAATCTGCGGACTCTCGACATCCCCCAATACCTGACCGGCAAGATCCTCATCGGCGAACCGGCTATTCTTGAACCGGATCACCTGGCCCGCGATTTCTCCCCGGCAATTGCCTGCGAGATAAAAATCGATCGCTCCCAAAACGGCAAACGTGATGCGCCCCACGACCGTGCCATCCTGCCGGTTGTCGAGAAATCCCTCTTGTACCCAGCGGCTGTTGCCGAACTTTTGAGCCATGTCACCTCCCCTCTGAACGCACCACCACAGACGGCGGAGATGCGTGAGGCATCTCCCCTGACACGCGCGAACCGAGCAGCACACCGCCCAGGATCATTGCGCTGCCGAACCATCCCTGCGCATCCAGATTTTCGCCCAGGAAATACCATGCAAGCCAGGCCGCGATGGCCGGCTCCACGGCGAATAATAATGCGACTTGTTGTGCGGGCAGCAGCTGCTGCGCCCACATCTGTACGGCGAACGCGCCTGTCGCGAGAATACCGGTGACCCCCAGGCCCAACAGCAAGACACGGCTTGGCTCGAACATCATCGCCGTCGGCTGTTCCCACCACATCGCACCCAGCATCGCCACGGTCATCATCACCAGTTGCCAGGCAAACAACGACACCGCGTCCGTCGTTCTGGTGTAGTGCTCCAGGCAGACCATGTGTGCCGCGAACGCCGCAGCGCTCCCGAGCGTCAGCAGATCGCCAAGATTCGCGGAAGCGGTGGGCTTGACGAGAAACCACAGCCCGATCAACGCGATCCCATTCGAGACCCAGGTGTGCGCGCTCAAGCGACGCAGATACAAGGGAACGAACACGACATACAGCACGGTGATAAACGCCGAGTTGGAGGCGGTAGTCATGTGCAGGCCTACGGTCTGCAGCACATACCCCAGGAACAGCCAGAGGCTCGCGATGAGACTCATCCGCAGCATCGGGGCATCGCGCGTCAGCTTGCGGCGCAGGAGGAATAGGACGGCGAAGACCACGAGCATGCCGAGCAAAAATCGCAAGAACAGAAACGAGAGCGGCGTGATTTGTTCGAGGGCAGCCTTCGTGGCCGGAAATGTTGCGCCCCACACAAAGGTTGTGAGGAGAAGCGCAAGTTGAGGCATGGTCAGATGAGTAGGAAGCGCTGGGTGATGAACTGATCCGGCGTGAACTTGAACGAGCTTGAGCTATCGGCTCAGAACTCTCTCGTGAGCTCGGTCAGGGTTTGCAGAGCGCGCACTTGCGCTCATCGCTGGTCCCGGCCTGCTCCATCGCCGCGAGGGCTCGCTCCTTGTCAGGATAATCGAACCAGCCGCCCTCCCAGAAATCACTACCGGAAATACTGGAGGGCACTTCCGAACAACGGTCTCGATGAAGTGTGACTCGATCGATCGCGCGTGCAATGTGGATCCAATAGACCATGGTACCCCGTCGGATTCTGTCGTCAGGACCGTCGCAGCCCAACCCTACCACGCACCTCTCACACAGAGCAATGCGCAGAACGTATCAAGCCACAACGACCCGCGACAGCAACAAACATGAGATTGTGGGATGAACCCAGGAGGTGCGTGCTAGGGCAGGAGCTGCCACTCGTCCTTCTCGATCACGGTCTTGACGCCGGTCTGGAGCTTCTTGACGTCTTTCTCTTCGAATAGACGCATGTAGCGATCGATCCGATCCGGATCGTCGATGCGTTCTTCCTGCATAACACCGCCATTGCCTTTGTACTTCCGGATTAACAGGGGCATTTCAACCGCTCCTTCAATTGTAGCTCGCGTTTCGACACATAGATTCGGTACAATAGTTCAAAGTTACGCACAGGGTCAAGCGTTTCCAAACAGAGAATCGCGTTATCTCAACCAGCCCCTCAGGGGTCGGCCAGGAGTGCCAATTTTCTCCCAGCTGTAAGGAGTCGGCAATGCCGGTCTACGAATATCGCTGCGAACAATGTAGTCATCAATTCGAGGCCACGCAATCCATCCATGCACGGCCGGATGATACGGTCTGCCCTCAATGCAACCATGTCGGGGCAAGCCGGATTTTGTCAGCCTTCGCCTCGAAGGTCAAAGGCAGCCACAAGCCTGGGTTTGAGGAAATTAAAGCGTACGACATGCTCCACGAACGCATGGATCGCTTCTCCAAACTTCCTCCCGCCATGGGCAAACGCGTGGATGTGTCGCCGGAGATGATGTCCGGCGCGGTAACCCCGACGGAAAGCCCGGACTCCTAAGCGGAAAGGTCGCGTGAGCGGAAGGGGCCAAGGCCCTGATCTGCCGCGCCGCAATGCCCCCGGAACGCCACTCAGGGGCGAAAGGGAGAATCGTTCAGCATGTATTCCCGTATCTGCGCTGTGCTTTGTGCCGGGTTCCTCTCTCTGTCAGGGCTGCCGGCCTCAGCCGAGGTAGCCGGATCCATGGTGATTGCAGGGCATGGTCCCGAACAACACGTGATGGAATCACTGGCGCACGCATTCGAAAAAGCCAACCCCCGCGCCTATATCGATGTCGTCTGGGACGACAACTCCAAACCGCTCGACATGGTCAAAACCAAGCAGGCGCACATCGCGGTCACCGGCGCCCCGGCAAACGGACTGCGCGCTGTTCAAATCGCGTGGGACGGCATTGCGATCATGGTCCATCGGTCTAATTTCACGAAGGAGGTGACCAAACAGGAGGTCGCCGATCTGTTTTCTGGAAAATATAAAGTCTGGGCCGACCTTGGTGGACCGGATACCAAAGTGCTGCTCATCGACCGGCCGCGCAACGAAAACAATCGCGACGCCTTTGAGCAACTCCTGGGCATCGCCGGCAAGATTCCCGACACCACCAAAGTGATCGCGAAGGACGAGAAGGTGATTAAAACCATCGCCGGCACCCTGCCGCCCAATTCCGCCGTCACCTATCTGTCTCTCGGCCAGGCCTTGGAAGCCGTCGCCTCCGGAGTGCCGGTGCGCCTGCTGCCGGTCGATAAGGTGGAACCGGAAACACCCACGGTCAAGGATGGCCGGTATTCGTTACGCCGACCGATCCTGCTGATGTCAGAGAATGACACCGACCCGCTCGTGGCCGCGTTTGAGCAGTTTGCCCTGTCGGATGATGGGCAGAAAATCATCAGCGAATCTTATACGCCGCTCCCGAAGTCATCATCTCCCTAATAGGAGGCTTTCATGCGCACATTCATGACCGTGGCCCTCGGTTCCGCTGTTGCTCTAGGCGTCCTCTATGTAGCCGTTTCTTCAAGCCAGGCCCAGGAAGGGGCCATGGTGGAAGGCGCCGGCTATACGATGTTCAATACCGAATCGATCAAGGGGTCGGATACGAACAAGCTCGAGAAGGATCCGGTCTGCGATCGCTCGAAACGTCCTTCCATCGGCAAGGTGGAACCGGATGAAGCGAAACCCGGCGATAAAATCGTGATCAAAGGCGAAAACTTCGGCAGCAAGGAATGTTTCCACGGGGTGACATTCAGCGCAGCGCCCAAAGACAAAATCGAGTACCAGTTCGTAAATGAGACGACGATCGAAGCCGTCGTGCCGGATGCGAAGGCGGGCATGTCATTCATCATCGTCGTAGCCGGTGGAGGCAGTGCCCAATCGAAGCCGCTTCTCATTCAATCCAAGTAAGCGCTCCCGTGGCAGGAGGATCTGCGCCTCCTGCCCGATTCATGCCCTGCCGGATTCCCATTTCGCCCGCCGTCGTCTCGACAACTCTCTTGACCCTATGCTAGGTTACGCGATCTTTTTGGGAGGCGACCAGAGGTGAGCTCCGGCTCCGAACCTCGCGCACGCTCAGTATGTTCCGGAAGATCCTTATTGCCAACCGTGGCGAAATCGCCATGCGCATCATCCGCGGCTGCCGCGAGCTCAACATCGCGACAGCGGCGATCTATTCCGAGGCCGACTCTTCCGGCATTTATGTCAAGAAAGCCGACGAATCCTATCTCGTAGGTCCCGGCCCGGTGAAAGGGTTTCTGGACGGGAAACAGATCGTGGAGATCGCGAAGCGCATCGGCGCCGATGCGATCCATCCCGGCTATGGATTCCTGTCGGAAAACGCCAAATTCGCCCGCCTCTGCCATGCCTCCGGGATCACTTTCATCGGGCCTTCGCCGGAAACGATCGATCTCATGGGCAGCAAGGTCAAGGCCAGGCAGATTGCCCAGCAGGCTGGGCTCCCGATTGTCCCCGGCACCGAAGGCGGGGTCACCAGCATCGACGAGGCCCTGGAGTTCGTCCACCGGATCAACTACCCGGTCATGATCAAAGCCAGCGCCGGCGGCGGTGGACGTGGGCTGCGCGTAGTCCGCTCCGACCAGGAGCTGCGCGACAATATGGAGGTCGCGGCACGGGAAGCGCTGGCGGCGTTCGGTGACGGCAGCATTTTCATCGAAAAATATATCGAGCGCCCGCACCATATCGAATTTCAAATCCTGGGCGACAAACACGGCAACATCATTCACCTGGGCGAGCGGGATTGCTCGATTCAGCGACGGCATCAGAAACTGATCGAAATCGCTCCCTCACTGGTGCTGACCGCAAAATTGCGCGCGCAAATGGGCGAAGCCGCCATTGCCATCGCAAAAGCCGTCAAGTACGACAATGCCGGCACGGTAGAGTTCCTCCTCGATCATGAGGGGCATTTCTATTTCATGGAAATGAATCCCCGGTTGCAGGTCGAACATACCGTCACGGAACAGATCACGGCGATCGACATCGTTCGCAATCAGATTTCCATCGCGGCGGGCAAGCCATTGGAGATCCGGCAAAAAGATGTGACGCTGCAAGGCCATGCGATCCAATGCCGTATCAACGCCGAGGATCCACGGAATAACTTTATGCCTTGTACCGGCACCGTCACCGCCTATCTTTCTCCCGGTGGTATCGGCGTGAGGATCGACGGCGCGGTCTATCGGGACTATACGATTCCGCCCTATTACGATGCCTTGCTGGCGAAACTCACCGTGCGTGGACGCACCTGGGAAGAAGCCGTCAGCCGCATGCGCCGTTCGCTCGAAGAATACGTCCTGCGTGGCGTGAAAACGACCATTCCGTTCATGAAGAACGTGATGATGGAACAGGATTTCCAGGCAGGACGATTCGATACCAGCTATTTGGAAACGCATCCAGACCTGTATCAGTACGAAGAATCCGAGGAGCCTGAGGACCTGGTGTTGGCAATCTCCGCAGCGATTGCCGCCTACGAAGGACTCTGACCTCTCAGCCACCAGGCACACAGCACCTCAACCCTGTTACGCGAGCGATTCCGCCGCCCCGAGGCCGCCAGTATGGCAACGAAAAAGACCAAGAAAACCATCTCAAAGAAAACTCCGTCCAAGAAGCCCGCCCCAGCCAGGCCCACGAAGGTCTCCAGACCGGCTGCCTCACGCGCGGTCGCGGGCGCTCCCTCGGCAGCATCGGCATTCAACCTGGTTCCGGCCCCGGCAAAGAAAATTTTGCTGACGGAAGTCGCCTTGCGTGACGGCCATCAATGTCTTCTCGCCACCCGGATGCGGACCGAAGACATGTTGCCCATCGCCCAGAAGCTGGACTCCGTAGGGTTCTGGTCCTTGGAAGTTTGGGGCGGCGCCACCTTCGACACCTGCCTGCGTTTCCTCAAAGAGGATCCCTGGGAACGGCTGCGGGCCCTCCGCGCCGCGATGCCGAAAACAAAGTTGCAGATGCTGTTGCGGGGACAGAACCTCGTGGGCTACCGGCATTATGCCGACGACGTGCTCGACAAGTTCATCGAACGATCGGCCGCCAACGGAATCGACGTCTTCCGGATTTTCGATGCCCTCAACGATGTGCGTAACGTGGAACGCGCCATCCGCGAAGTGAAAGCCTGCGAGAAACACGTGGAGGCGGCCATTTCCTATACGACCAGTCCTGTCCATCGCCTGGATGGATTTGTCACGATGGGCAAACGGTTGGAAGATCTTGGCGCCGACACCATCTGCATCAAAGATATGGCCGGACTGCTCGCGCCCGTGGATGCCTACCGCCTGGTCAAGAGTTTGAAAGCCGCGGTCCGCGTTCCGATTCATCTCCATTCCCACTACACGTCGGGCATGGGCACGATGACGGCCCTGATGGCCGTGATGGCAGGGTTGGATCTCCTGGACACCTCCATTTCTCCGCTGGCGGGAGGGGCCTCGCATCCGCCGACCGAATCGATGGTCGCAGCGTTACGCGGCACCCCGTACGACAGCCAATTGGACCTGCAAGACCTCCAGCCCATCGCGGAACATTTCCGAACCGTGCGCCGAAAGTACCGGCAATTCGAAAGCGACTTCACGGGCGTGGACGCGGAAATTCTGACCTCCCAAATACCCGGCGGCATGCTGTCCAATCTCGCGGCGCAATTGGCGGAGCAAAACGCGCTCGACCGCATGAAAGAAGTCATGGACGAAATTCCCCGCGTCCGGAAGGACATGGGCTATCCGCCACTCGTCACGCCGACCAGTCAAATCGTCGGCACCCAGGCCACACTCAATGTGCTGACCGGCGAACAGGGCGAGCGCTATAAAGTCATCACGACGGAGACCAAGAACTATTTCCTCGGCCTCTACGGCCGTGCGCCAGGGCCTCTTGATAAAGAGATCATGGCCCGAGCCATCGGCGACGAAGAACCGGTAAAAGGCCGGCCGGCCGATCGCCTAGAATCAGAATTCGAAAAACTCAAAAAGGACATGCCCGAGTCCGCGACCACGCTGGAAGACCAGTTGTCCTTCGCGCTGTTCCCCGCCATTGCGCGGGATTTCTTCGAAGCACGCGAGCAGGGCAACCTACAGCCGGAACCGCTGGAGCCGACCGACACCAAGGGACCGGCCGTGGCGCACGATCTCCATCTCGCTCCGGCCGAATTCAACATCACAGTCCATGGCGAGAATTATCATGTCGTCGTCTCCGGCTCAGGCCGCACCACTGACGGCCGCAAGCCGTATTACATCCGCGTCAACGACCGGTTGCAGGAAGTTTCCCTCGAACCGCTCCAGGAAGTATTGGCCGGCGTGCCGGAATCTCCCGAGGCCGGCAGCACCTCAAAGCCGAAACGTCCCCGACCGACGAAACCCGGTGATGTCGCCCCGCCGATGCCCGGCCGTGTGGTGAAGGTGCTGGTCACAGACGGCGCCCAGGTCAAAACCGGCGACCCGCTGTTGATCATCGAGGCCATGAAAATGGAGAGTCAGGTTCCGGCTCCCATGGACGGACGGGTCACAGCTATCCTGGTCGCCGAGGGAGACAACGTGAAGATCGACGAAACCGTCATTCAATTGGAGTAGCCGGTGCCGCGCCCGGCCTGTCTCGGGTTTACTGCAGTCGCGCCCCATTACCTGGCGATCTGGTTCCTTGCGAGTCTCCTCATGAGCGGTTGTGCGGCACGGCCGGATATCCCCCCCTGGTTCGACGCAATCCAGCGAGTTCCCATCCATACCGCTTCCGTCAACGGCCACCGCATTGCGTACCTCGATGAAGGGGAAGGCCCGCCGCTGATCCTGCTTCACGGGTATGGCGGATCCATGTGGCAGTGGGAATATCAGCGGCCTCTGAGCGCACACTTCCGCGTGATTACGCCGGATCTCCTCGGCTCTGGACTTTCCGATAAACCTGCCATCGACTACCATCCCTCAGCACTGATCGACTCCGTGCGAGGGCTCATGGATGCCCTGGGCCTACAGACGGCCACCTTGATCGGCAATTCCATGGGCGGCGGGGTCGCCATCGGCATGGCCCTGACCTATCCGGAGAGGGTCCATCGCCTGGTGTTGATCGATACCTTGCCCGATCGTGTACGGGAACGACTCGTGAGCCCGCTCATGCAGCGGGCGATCAATACGCATGCCCCTGCCTGGTTGGCCCGCTTCGGCGCATCGCTGTTCGGAAACCGGACGATGGAGGCCGTGCTGAAGGAAGTGGTCTACGATCAGAGCCTCATCACACCCCTCGTGCTGGAACGCTCCAACCGGAACCGGCAGCGGGAAGACATGATCGGCCCGTTGCTCTCGTTACGCGACAGCCTGCCTCTCTGGGAGCAGCACTATGCCCCGCGACTCACCGAGATCCGGCAGTCCACATTGATCTTGTGGGGGG